>CAYXMO010000221.1:0-3789 GCA_964465935.1 uncultured Rhizobium sp. | reverse complement strand
AGCCCGGCAAAGCTGCCCCCCACGATGATGAGGTCGTAACGCTGGATCATGGCTCCCTCCCCCGGAGAGGTCAGATTGTCGCGGGAGGGGATGGCGGGATTGTGACTAAGCCCGCAGCGTTGCCCCGGTCGCCTTGGTTACCGCGGCGACGATTTTCTGCACCAGCGCCTCGATTTCCGGCTCGGTCAGGGTCTTGTCCTTGGGCTGGATGCGCACCGCGATGGCCAACGATTTTTTACCATCCGGCACGCCTTTGCCTTCATAGACGTCGAAGATCGCGGCGCTTTCGACCAGGGCGCGGTCGGCGCCCTTGGCGGCGCGCAGCACCTCGTCGGCCGTGACCTTGGCGTCCATCACGAAAGCGAAGTCGCGCTCGATCGCCTGGTAGGGCGACGGCGTGAAGACGGGCCGCGCCTTGCTCTTGGCTTTCGATTCCGGAACCGCGTCGAGAACGACCTCGAACGCCGCGACCGGACCTTTGAGGTCGAATGCCGCCAGGACCTTGGGATGGATTTCGCCGAAATGGGCGAGCGTCGTGGGTCCCAGCGCCAAGGTTCCCGAGCGGCCAGGGTGATACCAGGCCGGCGCGCCGGCTTTGACCGGCGCGGTCATGGCGGTGCCCATCGCCGCTTCCAGCACGGCGAGCATGTCGGCCTTCACATCGAACAGGTCGGTGGGATGCGCCGCCTTGCTCCAGCTGCGCGCCCCGTCGCCGGTGCGGATGCCGGCGGCGACGGTGGTCTGCGCTTCCGGCATGCCGCTGTCGAACTGCGCCCCGATCTCGAAGAACATCAGGTCGGCGAAACCGCGCGCCGCGTTGCGTTTCGCGGCGGCAAGCAGAGACGGCAGCAGCGAAGGACGCAGCGCGTCGAGATCGGCCGCGATCGGGTTCTCGACCTGGCGCGCATCGTCGCCGCCGCCGAACAGCGCCGCATGGGCGCGGGGAATGAAGGAGAAGCTGATCGTCTCGTTGAAGCCGCGCGCCGCCAGCGCCCGGCGCACGACGCGGGTGCGGCGCTGCGCCGGGGTCAGTGTCGGCTTGGCCACGGGATTGCTGCGCGAAAGCGGCGCCGACGGCACCTTGTTGAGGCCGTGGATGCGGATGACTTCTTCGACCAGATCGGCCTTGCCCACGACATCGCCGCGCCAGGACGGCGGCGAGACTTTCAGCACCGCGCCGTCGTCGACGCCGAAGCCGAGGCGCTTGAGGATATCGACGGTCTCGGATTTGGCCACGTCGAGGCCGCCCAACTGCGCGACATAGGCGGGATCGAAAGCGATGGTGCGCTGCCATTGCGGCACGGCGCCCGCGACCACGACCTCGGATGGTTCGCCGCCGCAGAATTTCAGGATCATCTTGGTCGCGAGTTCGAGGCCCGGCACAGTGAACACCGGATCGACACCGCGCTCGAAGCGGTAGCGCGCGTCCGACACGATGCCGAGCTTGCGCCCGGTGCGGGCGATGGAGATGGGATCGAACAGCGCCGATTCGACGAACACATCGACGGTCGCATCGGTGCAGGACGAGTCCTCGCCGCCCATCACGCCGCCGATGCCCTGCACGCCGGTATCGTCGGCAATCACCACCATGTTGGTGTCGAGCGTGTAGGTCTTGTGGTCGAGCGCCAGAATCTGTTCGCCGTCCTTGGCATAGCGCGCGCGCAGATCGCCCTTGATCTTGGCGGCGTCGAAGACATGCAGCGGGCGGCCGCGGTCCAGCGACAGGAAGTTGGTGACGTCGACCAAGGCCGAACGCGGCGTCAGGCCGACGGCTTTCAGCCAATCCTGCAGCCATTTCGGCGACGGACCGTTCTTGACGCCCTTGATCAGCCGCCCCGCGAACATCGGCGCGTCCGGCGTCTCGACATGGGTCTTGATCGGCGAGGCGAAAGTGCCCGGCACCGGCGACAGATCGCCTTCGCGCAGGCGGCCAAGGCCGGCGGCGGCGAGATCGCGGGCCACGCCATAGACGGCGGTGCAGTCGCCGCGATTGGGCGTCAGGTTGATCTCGATGACGGGATCGGTGAGGCCGAGCGCCGCTGCCGCCTTGTCGCCGACCTTGGCGTCTGCCGGCAGCTCGATGATGCCGTCATGATCGTCGCCGAGCAGCAATTCGCGCGATGAGCACATCATGCCGCGCGATTCGACGCCGCGGATCGTGCCGATCTTCAGTGCCTCGCCGCTCACCGGAATGACGGTGCCAGGCCGCGCCAGCACGACCTTGATGCCGGCGCGTGCGTTGGGTGCGCCGCAGACAATTTGCAGCAAGTTTTTTTGGCCTACCGCTTCGCTACTTGAGGCCGGGGCATCGCCCGCGTCAACCATGCAGAGCCGGAGCTTGTCGGCATTGGGATGCTTCTCGGCGCTGACGATCTCAGCCACCGTGAAATCCTTCAGGCGTGCACCGGCATCTTCCAGCGACTCCACTTCGAGACCGATGGAGGTGAGCTTGTCGGCGATGGTCTCGACGTCCGCGTCGGTGTCGAGCGGGGCTTTCAGCCAGGAGAGCGTGAACTTCATCGGCTGAGCCCTCCATCCAGAGAAGGCATATCCAGCGCGGCAAAGCCGTAATGGCGCAGCCAGCGCAAATCGGACTCGAAGAACGAGCGGATGTCGGGAACGCCGTATTTCAGCATGCCGAGCCGGTCGATGCCGCCGCCGAAGGCGAAGCCCTGATAGACGTCGGGGTCGAGGCCGCACATCGAGAGCACTTTGGGATTGACCATGCCGGAGCCGCCGAGCTCCAGCCAGTCATGGCCTTGGCCGAAGGTGATCTTGCCCGGCACCGAGCGGTCGCAGCGCAGGTCCCATTCCACCGACGGCTCGGTGAAGGGGAAGTAGCTGGGGCGGGCGCGCAGCTCGACCTTGTCGATCTCGAAGAACGCCTTGCAGAATTCCTCGATGGTCCATTTGAGATGGCCCAGGTGAATGCCTTCGTCGATCACCAGCAGTTCGAACTGGTGGAACATCGGCGAATGCGTCGCGTCGCTGTCGACGCGATAGGTGCGCCCCGGCGCCACGATGCGGATGGGCGGCTTCTGCTTGAGCATGGTGCGCACCTGCACCGGCGAGGTGTGCGTGCGCAGGATGTGCTGGCTGCCGTCGGCCTGCTTGGCGAGATAGAACGTGTCCTGCATCTGCCGCGCCGGATGGTCCGGCGGGATGTTCAGCTTGGTGAAATTGTAGTCGTCATATTCGACGTCCGGGCCTTCGCCGATGGAAAAGCCCAGATCGCCCAGGATGGTGGTGATCTCGTCGAACACCTGGGACACCGGATGGATGCTGCCCGCTTGTTCGGGGCGCGGCGGCAGGGTGACGTCGATTGTCTCGTTGCCCAGGCGCGCGTTGAGCGCGGCGTCGCCTAGTGCCGCTTTGCGCGCCGCGATGGCGTTGCTCACCGTGTCGCGCAGGCCGTTGAACAGCGGGCCGTTGACCTTGCGCTCGTCGGCGCTCATGCCGCCGAGAGTCTTCAGCAATTCGCTGATCGAACCTTTTTTGCCCAGCGCGGAGACACGGATGGCTTCAAGCGCGGCTTCATCGGGGGCCGATGCAATCGCCCCAAGGGTGTCTTTTTCGAGAGTTACAATGTCGGTCATCATCATCTTCCATTCTTATCCGTCATTGCCCGGCTTGTCCGGGCAACCCATTTTTCTCTTGGAAAAATTGGGTCGCCCGCATGAAGCGGGCGATGACGAATGTTAGGGAAATAAGGAATTTCCCGGTGGAAGGCGAGACGACTTAACCCAGCGACGGTGCGTTAGCCGCCGCCTGATCCACCAGAGCCTTGAA
>CAYXMO010000220.1:0-5741 GCA_964465935.1 uncultured Rhizobium sp. | reverse complement strand
GGGATCGCGCCGTAGTTGAACGTCGCCTTGCCGGCGAGCACGCCCGAATTGTACGGCCCGCCGATCACGATGCCGGTGCCGGCCTTGGCGCAGTGAGGGAACAGCCTATCGAGCGGCGCCTGCTCCAGCAGGGTGTAGCGCCCGGCGAGCAGGAAGAGATCGGGATCGGCCAGTTCGAGCATGCGCGCGCAAGGCTCCCACTCGTTGACGCCAATGCCGATCGCGGCGACGGCACCGCTGCTGCGCAACACATCGAGCGCTCGCCAGCCGCCGCTGCGGATGAGCTCCTGGATGCGCGCTTCGGACGCTTCGCGCCCGCCATGGGTAAAACCGTCGACGTCGTGCACGAACAGGATGTCGATGCGATCCAGGCCCAGCCGGTTCAGGCTCGCCTCGAACGAGCGCGTCACGCCGTCATGGGAGTAGTCGTAGACGTAGCGCATGCCGGGCGGGACCTGAAAGACGCCGGCATTGGACTCATCTGGTGCGCAAGGTTCGAGCAGGCGTCCGACCTTGGTCGACAGCAGGTAATCGCCGCGCCGCTGCCTCTTGAGCATGCGCCCGACCCGCGCCTCGGAAAGTCCGAGGCCGTAGAGCGGCGCGGTGTCGTAATAGCGCAAGCCCTTGTCCCAGGCGCGCGCAACGGTGCGGTCGCAGCTTTCCTCGCTGAGCACCTGGCCGAGATTGCCCAGCGTCGCCGCGCCGAAGCCGAGCGTGGTGAAGCGCAGCGTCTTGCCGCCGCGGGTGACGAAATCGCGGCGCGGCATCACTCCGCCGCTTTGCGCGTGAACAGCGCCTTGCTCTGTTCGTAGCTGCTGGGATAGCCGGCCGGCTGGTACGAATAAAGCAGCGCGCGGCGGTCCTTGTCGGAGCGGTTGGGCAGCGATCGGTGCACCAGGAAGGCGCCGAAGAACACCACCGTGCCGGCCTTGGCTTCAAGCGGCACCAGGCTCGCCATGTCGAACTTGCTTTCGTCCAGTTCGTTGGCGCTGAAGCCGTCGACCGCTTTGGTGCCCCGATTCATGCCGTCGCGGTGGCTGCCCGGCGCGACTTCGAGACAGCCATTGGCCCGCGTCGCGTCGTCGAGATGGATCATCGCGGTGACGATCCTGTGCGGCACCTTGTTCTGCGCCCGCCAATAGGGGTAATCCTGGTGCAGGATGATGGTGCCGCCGGTGCGCGCCCGCTTCATCGTGATCTTTTCGGTGTAGAGTGAGATGTCGTCCTGTCCGACCACGTCCTTGCAGGCGTTCCACAGCCGCGCGTCGCGGGCCCAGCCGTCGAGCGGCTTGGAGATGTGCGCGAAGGGTTCGATGCCTTGCACCACCTCGGGAAAATCCGGCTCCCATTTGACGATCGAACCGAGTTCGCGCTGCAGTTCGAACATGTAGCTGCCGGCCGTCACCTTGGTGCGGCGCTTGGCGGCGAGCAGATCGCGCTCCAGCGTCTCGACGTCGCCGGCCATGGCCGCGCATTCGCCGGGCGTGAAGACGTTTTCGCGCACCAGATAGCCGTTCTCGCTCAGCGCGGCGCGCTCGGCGGCGCTCAAGCGGAACGGCTCGGTCATCGGCAGCACCCGGATATTGACATGCCAGCTTGTGGGGAAATCGCCGCATCCGCAAGGTTGACCACAATCAAGTGCAAACCTAACATGTTACTTCCGACCCGAGGACTCTCATGGCCTATCCCAGCGCCAGCCCCGACCAGATCGCGTTCTTCGCCGCGCATGGCTGGCTGGTGGTGGAGGACGCGATCCCCTCGGCCGATCTCGACGAACTCGAACACTATTGCGACCTGATCCTGAAGGAGAAGGACAAGCTCGCCTTCGACTGGGCCTGGGACGAGAAGGAAAAGCGCGAGGAGCGCTCGTTCCGCATCGTGCAATCCTCGCCGGCCTTCGTGTGGAAGGAGGCGAAGGACGCCGCCTACCGCAAATGGCTGGTGGAATTCGGCCGCGCCCTGACCGGTCTGCAGCTCGACTTCTGGTACGACCAGTTCCTCGGCAAGCCGCCGGGCAAGAGCGTGCCGACCTATTGGCACCAGGACGAAGGCTATTGGGGCCGCAACCTGCGCAACAAGGGCGCGACCTGCTGGATCCCGCTGATCGACGTCGACGCCACCAATGGCTGCATGCATTTCATCGACGGCGGCCACAAGGGCGAGGTGCTGAGCCATCGCGCGGTCGAAGGCATGGCCAGCGACCTGCTGACCTGCGATCCCGAGGGCGAAACGATCGTCTGTCCGATCCGGCGCGGCAGCGTGACCTTCCACCACTCCAACACGCCGCACATGACGCCGGCGAATGTGTCGGACAAGTGGCGCAAGGCGGTGTCGAACCACATGCAGGAAACCGGCGCCGGCGGCGAAGGCGACCACTATCCGTGGAAGTTCTACGTCAACCAGCGCACCGGCGAGAAGATCGTGCCGCAAACCCGCGCCGACGGCGTACCGGCGGAACTCATCCGCAGAAAATAGCAAAGAGGAAGGATTCACGCGGAGCCGCGGAGACGCGGTAAACTGCTCCGCGCCTCCGCGACTCCGCGTGAGTCAGTCATGGGAAAACGCCATGCTCAAACTCAAAGACGACACCCTCCTTCGCGCCGATTCCTATATCGGCGGCGCCTGGACCGCCGCCGCATCCGGCGCGCGCTTTGCGGTTGCCGACAAGGCGACGGGAGACATCCTGGCGCAGGTCGCCGATTGCGATGCCGCCGATGCCCGCCGCGCCATCGAAGCGGCCAACGCCGCCGGACCGGCCTGGCGCGCCAGGACCGCGAAAGAACGTGCCGTGCTCATGCGCAAATGGTTCGAGCTCATCATGGCCAACCAGGAAGACCTCGCGCGCCTGATGACCGCCGAACAAGGCAAGCCGCTGGCCGAGACCCGCGGCGAAGTCGCCTATGGCGCCAGCTTCATCGAGTGGTTCGCCGAGGAGGGCAAGCGCATCTATGGCGACGTGATCCCCAGCTTCGCGGCGGGCAAGCGCATCCTGGTGCTGAAAGAACCGATCGGCGTCGTCGCCGCGATCACGCCGTGGAATTTTCCCAACGCGATGATTACCCGCAAGGCGGCGCCGGCACTGGCCGCCGGCTGCACCTTCCTCATCAAGCCGCCGTCGGAGACGCCGCTGTCGGCGCTGGCGCTGGCCGAGCTGGCGCAGCGCGCCGGCATCCCCAAGGGCGTGTTCAACGTCGTGACCTCGGACAGGGCGCCCGAAATCGGCAAGGAGCTGACGACCCACAAGCTGGTGCGCAAATTCTCGTTCACCGGCTCCACCGCGATCGGCAGGCTGCTGATGGCGCAATGCGCTTCGACCATCAAGAAGGTCTCGCTGGAGCTCGGCGGCAACGCGCCGTTCATCGTGTTCGACGACGCCGATCTCGACGCCGCGGTGGAAGGCGCGATGCTGTCCAAGTATCGCAACATGGGCCAGACCTGCGTCTGCGCCAACCGCCTGCTGGTGCAGGACGGCGTCTACGACGCCTTCGCCAAGAAGCTGGCGGGGCGCGCCGCGGCGCTGAAGGTCGGCAACGGCATGGACGACGGCGTGACGCAAGGCCCGCTGATCAACATCGAGGCGGTCGAGAAGGTCGAACGCCTGCTCGGCGACGCGGCGGCGAAGGGCGCGACGATCGTCACCGGCGGCCATCGCCATGCGCTCGGCGGCACCTATTTCGAGCCCACCGTCGTCACCGGCGTGACTCCGGCGATGGCGATTGCGCAGGAAGAGATTTTCGGACCGGTCGCGACGCTGTTCCGCTTCCAGGACGAAGCCGAGGCGATCGGCATCGCCAACGCCACCGAATACGGCCTCGCCGCCTATTTCTACACCCGCGACATCGGCCGCGTGATGCGCGTCGCCGAGGCGCTGGAATACGGCATCGTCGGTATCAACGAAGGCATCATCTCGACCGAGGTGGCGCCGTTCGGCGGCATCAAGCAATCGGGCATCGGCCGCGAAGGCAGCAAATACGGCATCGAGGATTTTCTGGAGATCAAATATGTGCTGTTGGGAGGGCTCGGCGCGTAGAGAGCGTGCGTGCTTCGAGGCTCGCCCTGCGGGCTCGCACCTCAGCATGACGAGAGCGGAGATTTATAACTCTCGTCATGCTGAGGTGCGAGCGTAGCGAGCCTCGAAGCACGCACACCGCCGGTGCGCGGCTCACGGCACCAGCACGCCCTTGGCATTGCGGCACTCGCGCATGTCGGCGAAAGCTTCGCGCAGCCCCTCCGCCGTCAGCGGATAGGTCCGCGTCACCATCTCGTCGAGCTTGAGCCGCTTTTGCGCATAGAGCGACAGCAGCAGCGGAAAATCGGCCGATGGCCGGCACTGGCCATAGAGCGGCGTCATGTAGAGCTTGTCGAACTCGAACAATTGCATGTCGATCGGCACCACCTGCTCGATGCCGCTTACCGCGATCGCGGTGCCGCCGTTGCAGACGAATGCCAGCGGCGCGGCGCCGAGCTGCGGCACCGCGGTGCATTCGAAGGCGTAGTCGGCGCCGCGGCCGATCAGCGTCTTGGCCTCCTTGGAAGCGCCGATCAGGCCGGCATCGTCCTTCGACGCCAGCAGCGTATGCGTCGCGCCGAACTGCCTGGCGAGTTCGAGCCGCGCCGGATTGATGTCGACGGCGATGATGATCGCGGCGCCGGCATGGACCGCGCCCTGGATGCAGGAGAGCCCGACGCCGCCGATGCCGAGCACCACGACCGAGCTGCCGGCTACGACCTTCGCGGCGTTGGTGACCGAACCGAAGCCGGTCATCACGCCGCAGCCGAGCAGCGCCGCCGAGGCAAAGGGGATGTCGATGTCGATCTTCGTCACCGCCTGGCGCGGCACCACCGTGTGCGTCGCCATCGTGCCGAGGCCGAACGAAGGATAGATCGGCTTGCCGTTCCACGAGCGCCGCGCCAGCGGCACATAGGGACGCTTCTCGCACAGATTCTCGCGCCCGGCGCGGCACTGGAAACAGGCGCCGCACGGCATCGCCCAATTGAGCAGCACCGCATCGCCCGGTTTTACATGGTCGACGCCGTCGCCGGCGGCGAGCACTTCGCCGGCGCCTTCATGTCCCATGACATGCGCGAAGCGCCGGTTCAGCAGGTCGAGATCGGTATGGCAGACGCCGCTCGCCCGAATCGCGACCAGCACTTCGTTGGCCTGCGGCTCGCCGAGTTCGACCGCGTCGAGCGCGAACTGTGCGTCGCCGGCGGTCACCAGCGCGGAGGAGACAAGGAACATGAGACTGACATACCAGAACGCCGCGATATTCCGAACAGGCGCGCGCCGCAGGCCAGCTTGTCAGCATTGGAGCACAACGCTAACATTCCAGCATGAGCCAGCCGGATTTCGGGCCGCCGCCCGCCGTTCCGTTCGAAATCCATCCGTCTGCGGATGAAATCGTCTTCTTCCGCGACAATGGCTTCCTGAAAGTCGAGCGCATCACCAGCGACGCGGAGATCGACTGGCTGCGCCGCATCTTCGAACACATCTTCTCGGACGAATATGCCGGCAAGCCCGGTGCGCCGCTCGACCGTTCGGGAACGGCGCCGGCGGGGCATGGCGCAAGGCTCAACCAGTCGTTCTTCCCGGAGATGTTTTTTCCGCAGATCCTGAACAGCCAATACCGCCGCAACGCCAAGCGCTATGCCGCGGCGCTGCTCGGCGTCGGCGAGAAGGATTTGTCGAGCTGGGGCCACATGATCGAGAAGAAGCCGGGCGGCCGCGCCGCCTCCTGGCA
>CAYXMO010000219.1:4691-5758 GCA_964465935.1 uncultured Rhizobium sp. | reverse complement strand
AGGTCCTTCCACACGCCGGTCACTTCGCGGACCTGCGCCTGGCCGCCGAGCTTGCCTTCGGTGCCGACTTCGCGCGCGACGCGCGTCACTTCCGAAGTGAACACGCCGAGCTGGCGGATCATGGCGTTCACGATGGTGGCGGAACGCAGGAACTCGCCCTTGAGCGGACGGCCTTCGACGTCGAGATGCACGGTCTGCAGCAGATCGCCTTGCGCCACCGCGGTGATGGCGCGCGTCACCTCGGCAGTCGGCCACAGCAGGTCGTCGATCAGGGAATTGACCGAGCCTTCCATCTCGGCCCAGGCGCCCGTCGAAAGGCTGAACTTCACGCGATGGCGGGTCTTGCCTTCGCGGCCGACCAGGCCGCCGACGCGGTCGAGCTGTTCGGCCATCCGCTGGTTGGCGGCGACGATGTCGTTGAAGGTGTCGGCGATCTTGCCGGCAAGGCCGATCTGGTCGCCTTTGAGGCGGGCGCTGAAATCACCTCGGCGCATCGCCTGCAGCGCCGCCAGCAGAGCCTCGAGATCGTCTTCGGAAACGTCTCTTAATCTTGCTTCGCCGTTCGCTTTGCTGGGGCTGGGAGAGGATCGGGCCGTTTTGCGGGACCGGCGAACCGCTTCGGCATGCTCGGACATATGTCAGATTCCTCGCTCGCAACGCGGCCGGGGAACCGAAGCGACTGCAGCGCCTAGCCCATCAGCGCAATGTCGGAAACATTGCAGCCCCCGTGGCGGAACTTTCCCACCACAAACCAGAACGCAATTCGAAGCCGAAGGTTCCGCAAGTGCCGCGTCATTTCCCGCCGGCGCGGCGAATGGCGGGCCCCGGCAGTCGCGACAATTGACGATAAGCCGTTGTTTCGGCGGGGAAGTTTTATGGGCCCGGCGCCGACGCCAACAAGAGAGCGGAAGAGTCGGCTATGGCCGCGGCGGAATACAGCTGATCGAACCGATGTCGGCCTGGCCATACTGCACGAGGCCCGGCGGACCGGCGGAGTGCGGCACCGCAATCGGCAGATAGATGTAGCAGACGGTGCCGTCCACCGGATCGCGCCAACGCTGGATGGT
>CAYXMO010000219.1:1677-4591 GCA_964465935.1 uncultured Rhizobium sp. | reverse complement strand
GTGGACAGACCCGATTGGAGCTGCCCGAGGTTGACGGCGTCGGTGGTGTTGACGCCCGGCGCCACATTCGTGATGCGGCGCTCGCCGCCGGCGGTGCCGACCGAGACGGTATTGGCCTGATCGGCGACCGAGCCCGCGCCCAGCGCCACCGCGTTGCTCGCCGTCGCCCTGGCCCCGGTGCCGAACGCCGCCGCGTTGGTCCCGGTTGCGACGGCGAAATCGCCGTAAGCGGCACCGCCATGCGAGGCCGTCGCGCCGTTGCCCACCGCGACCGAGCCCGTCGCGCTGGCATTGGTGCCGATTGCGACGGCATTGGCGCCGGTCGACGCGGCATGCTCGCCCATCGCGATGGCGCCGAGCTGCGTCGCGCTGGCGCCGGTTCCCACGGCGATGGCGTCGGCACCCGAGGCGCTGGCGCCATGGCCGATGGCGGTCGCCTCGGCTCCGGAGGCGTTCGTGCCGCCGCCGACCGCGATAGCCTCGGTCCCGCCGGCCTGGGCCGGTGCGTCGGTCGAGTTCACCTTCACATAGGGCATGTTCGCGCCGATCAGCGTGTTCACCGTCGTCTGCAGATTGGAGAAATCGACGTTGAGATTGTTGATCGCGGTCGTGTTGTTGGTCGTCTGGATCGAGAGGACAGTAAAATTGTTCTGCAGCGTGTTGATATTCACCGTGTTGGTTGCGACGGCCTGGACCACGCCGTAAAGCTGGCTGCCGTTGATCGCGTCGGTGCTGGTGGCGTCGACCAGTCCGTCCGCGACATTGACGACCACGCGCTGATTGCCCGCCGCACCGACCGAGAAGGTGTTGGCCTTGTTAGCGACCGAACCGGCGCCGATGGCCACGGAATTGGCGGCCGTTGCCTGCGCACCGCTGCCGAACACGACGCTGAGATTGCCCGCCGCAACGGCGCCGGGCCCGCCGGCGACGGCGTCCAGGCCGGTGGCCTGGGACAGCGGCCCGGTCGAATTGACATCGTAATACAGAATGGCCGGACTGCCGTTCAGTATGTTCACGGCGTTGAACAGCGAGTTGATGCTGGTCGTGTTGCTCGAGACGTTCTGCACGACGCCATAGAGCTGGCTGCCGTTGACGCCGTCGGTGCTGGTGGCGGAGACCGTACCGGCCGAGAGATTGACGATGCGCCGCTCGCTGCCGGCGGCGCCCACCGACACCGTGTTCGCCTGATCGGCGAGCGAGCCGGTACCAAGCGCGACGGAATTGCTCGCCGTCGCGGTAGTGCCATTGCCGAACGCCGACGCGCCCGCGACGCTCGCATTCGCGCCGAAGCCGAAGGCGCTGGTTCCGGCGGCGCCGGCCTGGGCGTTGGCGCCGAACACCGAAGCATCGATGAAGTTGTGATCGGTCGCATTGGGGCCGACGACGGTCGAGTTCGCGGCCGAGATCGCGTTGGCGCCGATGGCGACGGCGTTGGCGCCGCTGGCGCTCGCGCCGCTGCCGAACGCGAGGGACTGCAAACCGCTCGCGCTCGCCAGATACCCGCCGGCCAAGCTCTGGCTGCCGGTTGCCAGGGCGCCGTTGCCCAGCGCGGTGTCGTTGGCTTGACCCGCGTAAGAGCCCGAGGCGGTGTCCACGCCGGCGACGCTGTTGGTGCCGACGGCGACGTCGCCGGCATTGTAACCGGTCGCTCGATCGCCGACCCCAAGCGAACTGGCACCGATAGCCCGCGTCTCGTGACCGACGGCCAAGCTGAATTCGCCGCTGGCTACGCTGTTGACTCCGATGGCCGCCGCGTGGAGGGCGGTCGCCTGGGTGAAGTTGCCCAAAGCAGTCGCGTTTGCACCCGTTGCATTGCTGTGACTGCCAAAGGCCGCGCTGGAGAGGCCTGTCGCCCGCGCGCCATCGCCGACAGCGGCGGAACTTCTGCCGGAGGCGAAGCTGCCGCTTCCACCGGCAAAACTGTTTCCACCCGTCGCGTTCGCCTGATAGCCGATGGCGGTGTCCTGGTTCCCAGAGCCGCCGCTGATGCCCGCGACGCTGTTGGTGCCGATGGCGATGCCGCCGGCGTTGTAGGCGACCGCACCGGTGGTGCCGCCGCCATTGTCGCTGCTGCCGATGGCGATGGATTGCTGGCCTTGCGCTGCCGAACCGAGGCCGGTGGCGATGCTGAAATCGCCGCTGGCGGAACTGCCGGCGCCATAGGCTGCGCTGTTGGTGCCGTCGGCCTTGGCCAGGTGACCGCCGGCGATGCTGAGAATGCCGCCGGCATGGCTGGAACTACCGACCGCCGTCGCGTTGGACTGCGCAAAGGCGGCCGCGCCGAGACCGGTGGCGCCCGAGGCCGTGGCATTGGCAATATTGCCGAGACTGACCGAAGCCAAGCCGGCCGTGCTCGAGGGGCCGATGGCGATGCCGGAGCGCTGCGAGACCGACGCGCCGTCGCCGATGGCGATGCCGTCGATGGCGCTGTTCTGGACCAGCGCATTGTTGCCGATCGCGACCCCGTATCGGCCGCCGCTCTGGACGGTCGCCGAGCCTATCGCGACGGAGTCCGCCTCGCCGGCAACGGCGCCGAAGCCGAAGGCCGCCGCATGCTCGCCGCCGGTGCTCGCGCCGGCGCCGAATGCCGCCGATTCCTTGAAGCCGCCGTCGTTCGCGTTCAGGCCGACGACCGTCGAGTTCTCGGAAGCGCTGGACCCGGCGCCCATCGCCACCGCATTGCCGCCCGAAGCGCTCGCGCCGTGGCCGACGGCGATGCCGTCCACCCCCAACGCATGCGCGGCAGCGCCATTGGCGAGCGAGAAATCGCCGGCCGCCTCGGCGCCGTCGCCGAGCGCGACCGTGCTGGAGCCCGAAGCCACGGCACCGGCGCCGCCGGCGAGGCTGTTGCCGCCGGTGGCGGCGGCGCCGAAGCCGAGCGCAGTGTCGTTCGCTCCGCCGCCGCCGCTGACGC
>CAYXMO010000219.1:0-1577 GCA_964465935.1 uncultured Rhizobium sp. | reverse complement strand
GCGGCGGCGCCGAAGCCGAGCGCAGTGTCGTTCGCTCCGCCGCCGCCGCTGACGCCGGCCACGCTGTTGGCGCCGATGGAAACGTCGCCGTCATTGTAGGCGGAGGCGCCCAGCGTCGTACCGCCATTGTTGACGTCGCCGCTGCCGATGGCCACGGCGCTCGTGCCGGCGGCGAGCGACGCGTCGCCCGTGGCGATGCTGTAATTGCCCTCGGCATCGCCGCCCTGGACCGCAAGGCTGTCGAGGCCGACCGCGGTGGTGAAGCTGTCGTCGGTCGAACCGAGTGCGGTGGCGCCGATGCCGGTCGCGGTCGTCTCCGCACCCAGCGCCGTCGTGAAGTCGGAGGTCGCGATGCTGCTGTCGCCGAGCGCCACGCTGCTCTGGCCGCCGGCGAGCGCGTTCGCGCCGCCGGCGAAATCGCTGTCGCCATTGGCGGTGCTGGTGTCGCCCAGCGCCACGCTGCTGTCGCCGAGCGCGAAGGCGCCGGGCCCAAATGCGGCGGCGCCGAAGCCGGAGGCGTCGCTGCCGACGCCCACCGCGGTGGCGCCGAAATTGTCCGCGACGGCGCCGACGCCGATCGCCGTGCTCTGCCCGCCGGTGGCGTGGCTGTCGAAGCCGAGCGCCGTGTCGGGATCGAGCGCGCCCTCGCCGCTGAATCCGGACGTGCTGTTGGTGCCGATGGCGACGTCGCCGGGACCGAACGAAACCGCCGCGTCGCTTCCCGCGCCGGTGCCGACCGTGTCGCCGCCGCCGATGGCGATGCCGGCGGCGCCGAACGTGGCGCCATTCTGGCCCACGACCACGGAGTCGAGGGCGGCCGCGTCGGTGCTGGCGCCGGTGCCGAAGACCGACACGCCGGTGGCGCCGTTGTCGGTGGCGCCGGCGCCGAATACCAGCGAGTTCGCGGCCGAGAAGGCGTTGGTACCGAAGGCGATGGCGTTGTCGCCATTGGCGATCGAGCCGGCGCCGAACGACATGCTGTTGTCGCCGTTCGCGGTCGCCTGATAGCCGGCGGCCAGCGAATTGTTGCCGAAGGCGCCGGCGAGGTTGTGACCGGCACCGTCGTCGATCAAGCCCGTGCCGAACGCCGCGGCGTTGGCGCCGACCGCCTGCGAATTGGCGCCGACGGCGACCTGGCCGCCATTGGTCCCACCGGAGACGCCGGCGGTCGCGCCGGCGCCAACGGCAACGGCGTTGTCCTCGTAGGCGGTGGAGGGAAAATCGGAGTTGCCGCCGATGGCGACCGCGGAATCGCCTTCCGCATCCGCGTAGGAGCCGCCGGCGAAGCTGTTGCCGCCGATGGCGGACGCGTTGTAGCCGAGCGCCGTCGCTTCGGCGGCATTGGCCAGCGACCGGTTGCCGACCGCGATCGAAAAGAAGTCGGCGGTCTGGGCCGCGAAGGCCGGGTTCGCGTCGCCGCCGATGGCGATGTCGCCCAGGCCGGCGGCGCTCGCGTTCTGGCCGATCACCGTCGCGCCATTGGCGGTCGCCGCCGAACTGGCGCCGGTGCCGTAGATCGACACGCCGGTCGCGCCATTGTCGCTGGCGCCGGCGCCGGTGACGATCGAGTCCGCGGC
>CAYXMO010000218.1:0-5786 GCA_964465935.1 uncultured Rhizobium sp. | reverse complement strand
GGCGAGTCGACCTTCCCGGTCTCCTGCCTCGTCGTGAAGCGCGGCGGCATGGTCGTGTTCTGCGCCGGCACCACCGGCTACAACATCACCTTCGACGCACGCTATGTCTGGATGCGGCAGAAACGCATCCAGGGCTCGCATTTCGCCAACCTGCTGCAGGCGAGCCAGGCCAACCGCCTCGTCGTCGAGCGCCGCATCGATCCGTGCATGTCGGAAGTGTTCTCCTGGGCCGACATCCCACGCGCCCACACCAAGATGTGGAAGAACGAGCACCTGCCCGGTAACATGGCGGTGCTGGTCAATGCCCAGCGCACCGGGCTTCGCACCTTCGAGGACGTACTCGACGCGCAGAAGGACTGATGGCGCGGTTCTGGGCGCCGCAATCAGGACAGCGTCCGGATTGCGAGCCAGACATAGAGCGCCACCGTCGGATAGAAGGTCAGTGCGAAGCCGAAGGCGCGCGCCCAGGGCGCGATCAGATAGCCGATCCAGAACGCGATCCGCCCGGCGGCGAAAAACGCCGCCAACACAGGAATGAGCCCAAGTTGATGCGCCGGCAGAAGAACGGCAAGCACCGGCCAGGCGACGGCGGCCAGCATCAGCTGTTCGAGCGTGTTCTGGTTGTAGCGCAGATTGATTTCCAGCGCGGCGCTTGCCGGCGCGCGCGTGCCGTCGATCCCGTCGGATGAGAAAAATCGGCGATTGGCGGCCAGGGCGATGCCGGCGAGAAGACAAAAGCCGGGCACCAGCAGCCATTTGGCGGCAAACACAAGCCGCGATGCCGTATCGTCGATGAACAGCGTGGCTTGCGGCAGAGCCAGCCTGCCCGATGCGAACAGGATCAGCACCAAGACCGCGAGCGTCATGCCCGCCGCGACCAGGATCTGCTTGCGAACCATCGCCGCCTCCAACGCGGCTCCAGGGTAGAGCCGGCCGGCGCGCCAACCAAAGACTATCTCTGAACCGCGGCTCATATTGCCGATGCGCCGATCGCCTTTATGATGTCGACACGATCCCATCCTTGAAGGAATGCCGCCATGAAGTCCTTGATTGCCGCGGCGGCCCTGCTGCTGGCGTTCGCCACGCCGGCCTTCGCCGAGGTCGCTGTGACCGAGGCCGATGACGGCGGCTCAGTCCAGGTCGCGTCCGGCGATACGCTGACCCTGACCGTCAAGACCAATGGCGGCATCCCATATGTTTGGAAGATCATCAGCGACGTCTCCCCGCAGCTCACGCTCGACGGTCAGCAGACCGTCGCCAACACGCCCGGCCTGCCGGGCGGCGGCGCCGGCGTCGTGTTCACCTTCACGGCCGGGGATGCCGGCGAGACGACGCTGACTGCCGGACTGATGCCGGTGTCAGGCGGCGATGCGGCGCGTTCGGTCTCCGTCACCGTGGACGTGACCGAATAGGTTCAGCCGCCGCTGACGAAATGCAGCGTCTTGATCGACGCTTGGTTGGCCTTGCAGAAATCCGCCTGGGCCGCGCTCACCATGTCGCCCATGGTCTGCAGCACCTGGGGATACTGCGCCGCGGCGCAGGCGTCCATCACGATCAGCGGCAACAGCGCCGCTTCCGGCTTGCTGAGCCCCTGCTTCTGGAAGAAGGCATAGACCCGCGGGTGGTGGTCCATCTTGGCGATCGTGTCGGCGATGGTGGGATCGTGCTCGTTGGACGCGGCTTCGACCTCGGCCTTCAGCGACGGATCGGCCTTCGCCGCCGCGACCAGCGCCAGATAGGCCGCGTCATAAGCCTTCAGCTTCGGCAAGGTCAGGACGTAGTCCTTCATGATATGAGCGCCGGGATCGGGCGGGCGATGCGCCGCCAGGACCGGCGTCGCGAGCAGAAGGGCGGCGGCCAGCAGGCGAAGGGCTTTCATGGCGATCTCCTTTGCGCGCCCGATTGAATCGTGCGGGACGTGATGCCGCAAGGGGCGGCGCAATGGTGCACTGCGGAATGGCTTCCGCTAAGGTTGTAGAAGCGAAATTTTGAAGTGCGCGTCCATGCTGTCGATCGCCGTTCCCCACCTGCTCGCCAAATGCGACGAAGCCGTTCTGTCGGCCGAGGGTTTCCTGATCGCGGCCAAGAATTCGGTCGCCGGATTGGTCATGCAGGACGGAAAAATCTCGTCCGAGGCGCTCGACCGCGAGCAGCGCGCGACGCACGGCCTCGCCTGGCTCGCGACCTATGTCGAAGCCCTACGCCAGATGGCGCGCTGGGGCCGCCATCTCGAGCACGACAAGAAGCTCGGCGAGATCGAACAGCTCCTGCTGCTCGCCGCCTTCGCCGAATATCTGCCGCAGATCGTCGGCGGCCTCGCCATGAGCCAGAACGAGATCGCGCGGCCCTACGACCTTGGCCTCGGCGATGCCGATTCGGCCGGCTTCTGGACCGAGACGGTGCGCGAACTCGTGCTGACCGGGCAGCGCCCGGAAGTACGCGCCGCGATCGCGGACTACATGGCCAAGCATGCCGGCGCGATGCTCATCGGCGATCCGGGGCTCGACGACACGATGGCTCTGATCCGCGACCAGTTCTTCCGCTTCGCCCAGGACAAGGTCGCGCCGTTTGCCCACCAATGGCATTTGAAGGACGAGCTGATCCCGCTCGCCCTGATCGACGAGCTGAGCGCCTTGGGCGTGTTCGGTCTCACGATTCCGGAAAAATTCGGCGGCGCCGGGCTTTCGAAGACCGCGATGTGCGTGGTGTCGGAGGAGCTCTCGCGCGGCTATATCGGCGTCGGCAGCCTGGCGACCCGCTCGGAGATCGCAGCCGAGCTGATCCTGACCGGCGGCACCGAGGACCAGCAAAAGCACTGGCTGCCGCTGATCGCCAGCGGCGCGAAATTGCCGACCGCCGTGTTCACCGAACCCTCCGGCGGTTCGGATGTCGCGGCGCTCAAAACCCGCGCGGTGCGCGACGGCGAGGTCTACAAAATCTACGGCAACAAGACCTGGATCACCCATGCGGCGCGCGCCGACATGATGACGCTCCTGGTACGGACGAATCCCGACCGTCCCGGCTATCGCGGGCTCTCCATGTTTCTCGCCGAGAAGCGGCGCGGCAATGAGGCGGACATGTTCCCGTCGCCCGGCCTCAGCGGCGGCGAGATCGGCGTTCTGGGCTATCGCGGCATGAAGGAATTCGAGCTCGGCTTCGACGGCTTCGAAGTGCCTGCGAAAGACCTGCTCGGCCGCGAGGAAGGCCAGGGCTTCAAGCAGCT
Organism: uncultured Rhizobium sp.; assembly: GCA_964465935.1. Lineage (GTDB taxonomy): Bacteria > Pseudomonadota > Alphaproteobacteria > Micropepsales > Micropepsaceae > Rhizomicrobium. Next base: position 2,563 of record CAYXMO010000218.1, on the reverse strand, counting down.
GATGCAGACCTTCGAGTCGGCCCGCATCCAGACCGCGGCCCGCGCCGTCGGCGTCGCGCTGTGCGCCATGGATCTGGGCGTGCGCTATGCGCTGGAGCGCCAGCAATTCGGCCGCCGCCTAATCGACTTCCCCCGCGTGCACGACAAGCTCGCGATGATGGCGGTGGAGATCACGATCACGCGCCAGCTCAGCTATTACGCGGCGCGCGAGAAGGACGAGGGGCGGCGCTGCGATCTGGAAGCCGGCATGGCCAAGCTGCTGGGCGCCCGCGTCGCCTGGGCCTGCGCCGACAATGCGTTGCAGATCCATGGCGGCAACGGCTTCGCGCTCGAATACCCGATCAGCCGCGTCCTGTGCGACGCCCGCATCCTCAACATCTTCGAGGGCGCCGCCGAAATTCAGGCCAACGTCATCGCCCGCCGCCTGCTGGAAGATCGGGCGAACTGATGCCGGGGCACGCCATCGACAAGCTGTTCGCCGTCATCGCCGCGCGCAAGGGCGGCGATCCTAAGACGTCCTACACCGCCCAGCTTCTCAAGGACGGCGCGGCGCGGTGCGCCAAGAAGTTCGGCGAGGAGGCGGTGGAAGTGGTGCTCGCCGCGGTGGCGAAGGACAAGAAGGAGCTGCGCGCCGAATCGGCAGACGTGCTCTATCACCTGCTCGTCGTGTGGGCGGCGTGCGGCGTGACCCCGGACGAAGTCTACGCCGCCTTGCGCGCACGCGAAGGCCGTTCCGGCCTTGCCGAGAAGGCCGCCCGCAAAAGCAAATCCGCGAAACGCAGCGTCAGTCGGACGAGTCGTCGGCCATCTGCTTGACCAGGTCCAAGACGCGCTTGCGCAATTTGGGATCCTTGATTTTCATGAACGCCAGGCTGAGCTGCAGCCCCTCGCCGCTGGAGACGAACTCCATCACCGGGGGCGACGCTTCGCCTTCGGCGAAGCCGCCGGCAAGCTGGTTGCTGACGCCTTCGTAGAAATAGTCGATCGGCACGCCCAGGATGCGCGAGACCTCGAACAGCCTGCCGGCGCCGATGCGGTTGACGCCCTTTTCGTATTTCTGGACCTGCTGAAAGGTGAGGCCGAGCAGTTCGCCCAGCCGCTCCTGACTCATGCCGATCAGCATGCGGCGCAGGCGGACACGATTGCCGACCTGGCCATCTATCGGGTTTGCTTGTTTCTTTGGCACGGTTGTTACACAACGCTCCGTTTCGTCCCGGTGTTACGCAGCCGGGTGGTTATGGAAAAAACCGATTCACGCACGCTAAAGCGCCAGCCGCCGACGCGCCAGCACCCGGACGAGAACAGAGCACAACATTAGCAGGAGCCCAAATGCCGCGTCGCCGATTTGCGCAAAAATCGTCGCCGGCAGGGCCATCGGCAGCGGGGCGTCGACGACACCGGCCTGGTCCAGGTCGAGGGACGCCGTGATGCGGCCATTGGGATCGATCACCGCCGATATGCCCGTATTGGCGGCGCGCGCAACCGGAAGTCCTTCCTCGATCGCGCGCACGCGGGCGGCCAGCAGATGCTGCCGCGGCCCCGCCCAGGGTCCGAACCATGAATCGTCGGTGATGTTGACGATCCAGCCGGGCCTGACCGCCCCGACGACGGCGCCCGGAAACAGGATTTCATAGCAAATCAGCGGCCCGGCATCGGGGGCGCCGGGCACGCGAACCGTGTGCGGACCGTCGCCGGCGGCAAAGCTTCCGGGGAATCCGACAAGTTTCGTAATGCCCAGGCTCTTGAGCAGAGGCTCCAACGGCAAATATTCGCCAAAAGGAACGAGGTGAAATTTGTCATAAGTCTCAAGCAATTGACCGCCATGACCAAAGACATAGAGGCTGTTGAAGAATTCTCGCCGTCCGCTGCCATCCAATTCCAGGCGTTGATTGCCGGTCAGCAAGACCCGCGACGATCCGGTGAGGACCGTGATTTCGTCGACCGCCTGCGGCGCGCGCTGCAGCAGAAAGGGCGGTGCGGCTTCTGGCCACACGATCACCGTCGGCGCCGCCGCCGCTTTGCGCACGCTGAGCGCGAGCAGGCGTTGCCAATTGCGCGCCGCCAGCGCGCGAACGTATTTCTCGTCCTGCGGGATGTTCGGCTGCACCAGACGCAACTGTATGTCGCTAAAATTCACAGTGGGCGTAACTCCAAGGCGAGTCTCGCCGCCGAGCCACAGCGCGAGGAACAGTGCCGCCATCGCGGCTGGGCCGGTCCAGCGCGGCGGCTTGCCGAACAGCTCGGCCAGCGACGCGCCGAACAGGATCGTCAGCAGCGATAAGCCATAGGCTCCGATCAGCGCCGTGCTCTGCAGCACCCCGAGCGAGGCCGCCCAGCCATAGGCCGGCAGATTCCACGGCAGGCCCGTCAGCACATGGCCGCGCAGCCACTCGGCGGCGGCATAGCACGCCGTCAGCATGAACAGGCGCGACAGGCCGGGGCGCCAATAGGTCAGCGCCGCAGCGCAGGCAGCGGCGGCGAACAGCGCAAGTCCGCCCGGAAACAACAGCGCGACGAACGGGATCTGCCAGGCATGCGCCGCCGGATCGACCAGGAAGGGATA
>CAYXMO010000217.1:0-5791 GCA_964465935.1 uncultured Rhizobium sp. | reverse complement strand
TCCTTCGAGGCCCGTCGCGTCACCCTGAGGTGCGAGCGGAGCGAGCCTCGAAGGGTGACGCGACGCGCACCTCAGGATGACGAGATGGTTTCGGCAATCTACTTCCCGCTGAACACCGGCTTGCGCTTTTCGAAGAAGGCCTTGCGCGCTTCCTTGGCGTCTTCGCTGCCGAAGGCGATGCGGATGTTGGAGAGCTCGTAACGCAGCTGCTGCTCCAGATCGTTGGTCTCCAGCGACTTGACCATGCCGCGCTTCAAAAGCCGCAGCGTGATCGGCGACCAGGCGCAGAGCTCCTGGCAATAGGCGGCGACGCGGGCGGCGAATTTGTCGTCGTCGACGACCTCGCCGGCCATGCCCCAGGCCACGGCGTCGTCGCCGGTGGCGGTGCGGTTCTCCATCATGAAGCGGATGGCGCGCTCATAGCCCATAGCCTGGGGCAGCGTGATGGTGAGGCCGGCGTCCGGCGAGCCGCCGATGCGGGTGTAGCCGGCCATCAGCCGCGCGCTTTTGGCGACGATGCGCACATCGGTCGCCATGGCGAGGCCGAGCCCGGCCCCGACCGCGACGCCGTTGATGGCGCCGACCACCGGCTTGTCGCAGCGCTTGCGGATGGCGAGCAGGAAATTGCCGACCCAGCCGACATCGTCGAGCTGCGCCGATTGCGGCGAATGCGGCGAGAAGGGCTCGGCGCCCGAAAGGTCGAGGCCGGCGCAGAAGGCGTCGCCGCTGCCGGTGATCGCGATCACCCAGACATTGTCGGTGCGCGCCGCTTCTTCCACCGCGGCGATCACGCCCCAGGCCAGCGCGTTGCTGAGCGCGTTCTTCTTTTCCGGCCGGTTGAGGACGATGGTGCGGACATGCCCCGAATCCGAAACCTTGATGACATCCGACATGTGGTGAGCTCCCGCCCTGCCTGCTTCGTCCGCGCATTGTCCATCGCCGCGGCGGCGGAACGCAAATGCGCCATAATGGCGGGCAAGGCTTCCCAGGCCGGCTTGCCGCAGCGGCACATTGCCGAATTTTGAGGATCGCGGTGCGCAAAAGCTGATAAACCGCCGGCTCCGCGCTGGCGCGGACAGGGGGCGTAAGGCAGGGTGGGGACGGCTGGGCCAACCGGCGACGGCGGGCGCAAGACTTCCGGACATTCGAGCGAGCAGGCAGCTGGCGGGCGGACGCGCGCGATGCTGGCCGGCCGACGGGCATGGAAAGGCTTAAGGGTTTGGACGGGGTCGGACGTTTTCTGGTCGCGCATGCGGGGTCGGCGGAGATCGGGCTCTTCGCCTTCGTGCTGACGGCGATGTGGGCGGTCGAGCAGATCGCCTCCAGCGATGCGTGGCGCGCCAAGCTGCGCCATACCGCGGTCAACGCCGTGTTCATGACCGCGGCGTTTCCGGTGCAGACCGGCATGACGCTGCTCTGCCTCATCGTCGCGAGCTGGGTGACGGCGCACCAGGTCGGGCTGTTGTTCCTGCTGCCCTACGCCGACAGCGCCTGGATCAAATACGGCCTGATGTTCGTGGCGATGGATTTCCTCGACTACGTCTATCACGCGATCATGCACAAGGTGCCGGTCTTGTGGCGCTTTCATCTGGCGCATCACACCGACCGCGTGGTCGACGTCTCCACGACGTTCCGCGAGCATCCCGGCGAGACCTTCATCCGCAACGGCTTTCAGGTGCTGTGGATCGTGCTGTGCGGCGCGCCGGTGGAGATGCTGATACTGCGCCAGACCATCCAGGCGGCGACCAACATCCTGGCCCACACCTCGCTGCGCCTGCCACCCGGACCGGCGCGCGTCATCGGCTGGCTGTTCGTCACGCCCAACCTGCATCACGCGCATCATCACTTCCAGATGCCCGCGACCAACTGCAACTACGGCGACGTCTTCAGCGTCTGGGACCGGCTGTTCGGCACCTTCGTCGAGATGCCGGCGGACGAGATCGTGTTCGGCCTGGACACGCATATGACGCCGCAAGCCCTGGCGCGGGCGGAGCGGCTGGCGGTGTAGGGAGGCAAGCGCTCTAGATGGCGTGTCCCGAGACGGGCGCCGGGCGTTCGGCGTGGACGAGATCGCGGCCGTCTTCGGCATCGCGATAACCCGGCTGGAGCAGAAGGGCCTGGTCGAAATCGGCGAGGGCGCGGTCGGGCTGGCCCAGCAGATATTCAGTGAGGCCCCGCCGGTAGTGGATCGCAGCCGATTTGGGCGCGAGCTCGACAGCGTGATCGAAGATCGTGAGCGCGCGGGCCAGATCGCCGACGGATGCGAAGCCCTGGGCCTGGATCGCAAAATCGTCGCCGCTGACGGGCTGGGTGACACTGAAGCGCACGATAGCCTGGTGTCCCGGCGAGGCGAGCGGCTGGCCGTCGCGCGAGGCCGGCGTATTGCGCCAAAGCGCCGAAACGCAGGCAAGCGCGGCGCGGTCGAGTCGCTCGGAGCCGCTGCTGCGAAGCAGAGTCACGTTACGGATCGTACCCTTGTCGTCGACGTCATAACCGACGAGCACGTCACCCTGCTCGGACAGCATGCGCGAGATATTGGGATAGAGCGGCGCGCAATCATGCGAGTGGCCGACGGCGCGCGAAGGCGCGATCTGACCGGACGGCGTTGGGGGCGCAGGCGGCACCGATGCGGAGAGCGCGGCCTGCCAATTCTCGTAATTGGTTTTGGCGTTGCGCAGTTGCTCTTCGACGACAGCTCGGGTGATCCGTCCCGTTGGCAGAGCATCGCCGTGCATGAGCCCAAGCGTCTTCTCGAAATCGGCGACGGCGCGTTCGAACTGGCCCGAGGCTACATACGCCATCGCCCTATCGTAGTACGAGCCGGCATAGTCCGGTGAAAGCAGAAGGGCGTAGTCGATGTCCTGGATGGCATGCGGGATGTCGCCGATCACCGCTGCCGTCGCGGCGCGCGTGACATAGGCGTCGACCAGATTGGGCTGCAGCGCGACGGCCCTATCGAGATCTTCGCGACCCAGCGCCGCGAAGCCCGCCAGACCGTATGTGGAAGCACGGCCGTAGCGCGCCGAAGCGCGATCCGGATTCATGGCGATCACCGCGTCGAAGTCCATCAAGGCGCGGGCCTGGCGCCCGGCACCCTGATAAGCGAAGCCCCGCATTTCGTAGAAGTCCTGCCGGTATCGCGGTTCGCCGCCGCTCTTCTCGTAGATCGCCAGACCGGTATTGTAGTTGTCTATGGCGGCCTCGAAGCGGTTGGCAAAATACTGACCGTCGGCGAGCCGGCCATAGGCAAGGCCAAGATCGGCGCCCTTCAGATCGCCCGACTCGATCAACGCGTTGCAGGCGGCGATCTTTTGTTCCGGCGTCACGCCCTGGTCGCGCAAGGCGGTGCATTGCTGGCGCTGGACATCGTCGACCGCCCTGGCCGTGCCGGCGCCTGCCGCGCAGAGCAGCACAGCGGCAACTGCAATCTTGAGCCTGATCATCTCGCCATCCCCGCGGCAGACGTCAAGATGCCGCCAATGGCGCCTGCATTTCAATCCCCGCCGGGTCCTGGTGGATGATGACTTCGGCGTGGGGGAATTGGGCACAGAGTTCGGCCTCCACGGCGTCGCTGATCTCATGGGCGCGCAAGAGCCGGATCTGCGGATCGAGCTCGATGTGAAGCTGGATGAAGGTGTGGACGCCGGCCGAGCGCGTGCGCAGGTCGTGCAGGGCGCGCACGTCGGGATGCGCCATGACGACGGCCTTGATCTTCGCCCGGTCCACGTCCGGCAGTTCGCGGTCCATGAGCTGGTCGTAGCTGGCGCGGAACACGCTGTAGCCGGTCCACACCAGCGTCGCGGCGACGGCGAGCGCGATCAGCGGGTCGGCCTTGGTCCAGCCCAGCCACTGGGTGCAGCCGATGGCGATGACGACGCCGAAATTGCTCGCAAGGTCGCCCCAGTAATGCTGGAGGTCGGCATGGACGGCGACCGAGCCGGTCCGGCGCACCACCCGGTTCTGGTAGGCGATCAGGGCGATGGCGGCGGCGATGCTGACGGCCATGACGGCGAGTGCCGGGCCGGGATTGGCGATGGGCTGCGGATGGAGGAGCCGGTCCAGCCCCTCGATGGTGAGGAACACCGCCGAGCCGGCGATGAAGGCGAACTGCGCCATGCCGGCCAGGGGCTCGGCCTTGCCATGGCCGAACCGGTGCTCGCGATCGGCCGGCTGCAGGGCGCTGGCGATGGCGACGAGGTTGAGGGTCGAGGTGAAGAGGTCCATCGCCGAGTCGGCGAAGGAGGCCAGCATCGCCACCGAATTGGTGAACAGGAAAGCGGCGAGCTTGAGCGCGGTCAGCAGCAGCGACACGGCGAGCGAGGCCCAAGCGGCGCGGCGCATCAAGGCGCCGGTATCGGACGCGGCTTCGACCCCGGCCATCAGGGAAACAGGCGCTCGGTGCGCCAGGGTCCGGCGCCGTCGCGGCGGTAGACGAGCCGGTCGTGCAGGCGGAAGGGGCGGTCGCGCCAGAACTCGACCTCGAACGGGGTGACGCGGAAGCCGCCCCAGTGCGGCGGGCGCGGCACCTTGGTCAGGGCGTATTGCGCGGCGGTGCGGGCGATTTCCTTCTCGAAGGTCCAGCGGCCGTCCATGGCGCGGGACTGGTCCGAGGCCCAGCAGCCGATCTGGCTGTCCTTCGGCCGGGAGGCGAAATAGGCGTCCGACTCCGCCTCGGACGTCTTGGTTACCGAACCCCGCACTCGGATCTGTTTTCCCAGGCTTTTCCAGTGAAAGCACAGGGCAGCGAAAGGCTGGCCGATCAGCTCGACGCCCTTGGCGCTCTCGTAATTCGTATAGAAGACGAAGCTGCCATTCGCGGCTTCCTTGAGCAGGACCATGCGGACATTGGGGCGGCCCTGGCCGTCGACCGAGGCGAGCGCCATGGCATCGTGGTTGTTGGGCTCGGCCTTCTTGGCGTCGGCCAGCCAGGTGTCGAACAGGGCGAAGGGGTCGTCCTTCGCGCCGATGCCGCCGTCGTCGATGGGTCCGCCGATGTCGCTCATGGTTTTTCGATAACACTCAAAAGATTTTCACGAAAGCGTCTCCTGACAACGCATTCGCCGTATTCCGGTTACAATCGATTGTGATACTTCCTATGAACCGGCCTCACCCAGTTTAGCACTTTGCTTTTGGGCGTTGCCGGAAAGGCGGAAGACGGGGCCGCCGGCCTGAAATGAAGTACGCCATAGACCGGTTCGCAGCGGGCGCCGGGCTCGAAACGCCAAAAATCACCATCAGCCATGCTCGTTTGACAGGGCTGGACGGCCTGCGGGCCGTCGCTGTTCTGGCCGTCATGCTGTTCCACGCCGACCTCTCCTTCGCACGCGGCGGCTTCCTCGGCGTCGACCTGTTCTTCGTGATCTCCGGCTTCCTGATCACCGGGCTTTTGTTGGGTGAAAGCGAAGAAACGGGCAGGCTCAATTTGGGCGCGTTCTACTGGCGCCGGGCCAAGCGGCTGCTGCCGGCGTCCTGGGCGATGACGGCGGCGGCGGTGCTGGCGGCGGCGCTGCTGGCGCCGGACGCCCTGCCCCGGCTGCGCTGGGACGCACTGGCCTCGCTCTTCTATGTGACCAACTGGGAGCTGACCTTCGCCGGCAAGTCCTATTTCGAGTTCGTCGGACGCCAGCCCCTGCTGCTGCACCTGTGGTCGCTGGCGATCGAGGAGCAGTTCTACATCGTGTGGGCGCCGGTGCTGCTGTTGTGCCTGCCGCGGCTCAAAGCGCGGACGCTGGCGCTGGCGGCGCTGACCGCGGCGGCGGCCGGGATCGTGTGGATGGCGGTGCTGGCGGCA
>CAYXMO010000216.1:1260-5826 GCA_964465935.1 uncultured Rhizobium sp. | reverse complement strand
AGCGCCGCCAGTTCTTCCGGCTTGTCTTCCTGCAGGAAATGTCCGCCGCCGGCGACGATGACGTGCTTCTGGCCGTTGCAGCCGGGCACGCGCGTCTGGAACGCACGCTCGCCACCCTTGGTGACCGGATCGTTGTCGCTGAACGCGGTGAGGAACGGCTTGTCGAACGCTTCGAGCACCGTCCAGGCTCGCTTGTTCTCTTCCACCGAGCCGTGCTCCGGCGTGATCGGCACCAGCGCCGGAAAGCGCCGCGCGCCGGCCTTGTAGCTCTCGTCGGGGTAGGGCGCGTCGTACGCGGCGCACTCGGCGGCACTCAGCGCGCGCACCGTGCCGCCTTGCAGGATCTGCCCGACCGGCAGCACGGGCACGCTCTGGCTGAAATTGAGCCAAGCCTCGAACGCCGGCGTCAGGCCGCTGCCGGTGGGCAGGCCGGTGTTGGCCACGACGACGCGCGCGAAACGCTGCGGAAACGCCGCCACGAGGCGCAGGCCGATCAACCCGCCCCAGTCCTGGCAGAACAGCGTGATGCGGCTCAGATCGTTGGCGACAAGCCAGGCGCTCATCCACGCGACATGCCGCTCATAGGTGTAGTCGGCCTGCTCCGACGGCTTGTCGGAGCGGCCGAAACCGATCAGATCGGGCGCGGCGGCGCGGTGTCCCTTCGCCGCCAGCAGCGGGATCATCTTGCGATAGAGATAGGACCACGACGGCTCGCCATGCAGCAGCAGTACCGGCGCCGCGCTCTTGGGCCCCTCGTCGATGTGATGCAGGCGCAGCTTGCCGCCCGTGCCGCTGTCGATCTCGGTGTAGTGCGGCGCGAAGGCGTAGCCGTCGAGCTTGTCGAATGCCGCGTCGGGGGTGCGCAGGATTTTCATCATGTCCTCGAAACGCCGCGATTGACGGCCGGCAAAACTATTGGCACTATGAATGCCATTATAACGCTTCGAGGTCAAGGTGCCGGCAGCGGCGGAATCGGCGGACGGAAGGCGGCGGCGCAGCGAGGACAGCCGGCGCCGCATCGTCGCGGCGATGCTGGCGCTGGTCCGCGGCGGCGAGGTGTCGCCCAGCGCCGAAGCGGTGGCGGCGCGCGGCAAGGTCGGCTTGCGCACCGTGTTCCGCCATTTCGACAACATGGACAGTCTCTATCGCGAGATGAACGAAGCGATGGAGGCGGAGATCCTGCCGCTGGCCGGGCGGCCGTTCACGGCGCCCACCTGGCAGGAAAACTTCGCCGCGATGATCGTCCGCCGCGCCGAGATTTTCGAGCGCATCATGCCGCTCAAGGTCGCCTCCGACGTCCACCGCCACACATCGCCGTTCCTGCGCGAGCAGATGGCGCGCCTGGCGCGGCAGCAGCGCGCGATGCTGCTGCAGGTTCTGCCGCCGGCGCTGCGCGCGCCCGGCAATCTGCTCGAAGCCCTCGACCTCGTGCTTAGTTTCGACACCTGGCGCCGCCTGCGCGCCGAGCAGAAGCTGCCGCCGGCGCGGGCGCGCGCTGTGGTCCAGGAGATGGCATCGATCCTCGCCGCGGCGCGGGTTTAGTCGTTGCCCGACAGCATCAGGGTCGGCACGCCGCCGGTGCCGCTGCGCACCGTGAACACGGAGGTGCCGGGCTTGCGCCCCTTGCGCACCTCGGAGACATCGATGCCCGCCGCGGCGATGCGGGCGCGCGCTGCTTCCGCGTCCTTCACCCGCCAGGCGAGACCGCCGAACCTGTCCTTGGCGTCGCCGGCCGGCGCTTTGAGGCTGGCGCCGATCTCGATCACGGCGCCGCCGCAGCGGAAGAACAATTGCCGCGCCCCCCACTGTTCGTTGGCGCGGTCGAGCCGCAGGTCCAGTCCCAGCCGCCCGCCATAGAGCGCCACCGCGCGCTCGGCGTTCGCCGTCTGCACCACGATGTGATCCAGATTGGCGACCGAGGCATCGCCGTACCCCGCCGGCGCGAGCGGCCACTTGGCGGCATCCGGTTTGTTCTCGACGATGAACAGCGCGACGCCATTGGCGCTGGCGCGCTTCATGATCGCGAGTTCCCAGCTGCGCTGCTCGCCTTGCGCGTTTTTCGTGCGCGTGGTGTGGCGCGGCTGGAACACCAGCCCGCGCCGCTCAAACAGCCGCAGCGCTTCGTCGAGATCAGGCACCGAGAAGCCAAGCCCCCAGATGCCTTCGCCGAACTTGTCGAGATCGGCGTGCATGGCTTGCGCCTCGGGGCCGTCGTCGTCGGAGCCGATGACGTCGAGCGCCATGTTGCCGAACTGGAACCAGGCATGCCCGCCGGCCGGCGGCAGCACGCCGCGCCAGTTCGGCGTGACGCCGAAGATGGTCTCGTAGTTCGCCACGGTCTTGGCGAATTCGCGGACCTGGATCGCGACATGGTCGAAGCCGGTGATCATGGCGCGCTGCCCGATCCCGGCGGCGGTATCGGCACGCCGGCGTCTTTCAGGCGGCCGATCAATCCGTCGTCGCGGCCTCCCAGATCGTAAGCCGCGATCCAGAAATCCTTCGCCTTGTCGTAGGTCTTGGTCCGGGCGAAGGCGACATCGCCCAGGATCGTCAGCGCGATGTCGTTGCGGCGAAACTCGTTGGACTTGCGCGCGTCGGCTTCGGCGCCATCCAGGTCCGCCAGATTGAACCGCGCCGCGGCGCGGCCGGCATAGTTGTAGAATGCCGGCGCGATCGCGATGGAGCGGTCGAACATCGCCGCTGCGGCAGTCGAATGCCGCGACTGCATGTAGGTGAAACCGAGATTGGACAACGCTCCGGCGTTGGTGGGATCGAGCCCGACTGCGATTTCCCTGTCTAGGATCGACGCTCCCTCATCGTGTTGCAGCACCAGCCAGGCCTGAGCCCTTGTGGTCAAGGCGCCGGACTGCTCCGCCGGCTTCTTCGCGTCCAGGAAGGCGCGCGTGCAATCGCCGATCAGATTCTTGTCGTCGCCGAGCTTCTCGTCGAAGACGCATTTCTTCGCGGCGTCGGGACCGGATGTCGTCGTCCACAGCGTCAGCATGTGCTGCAGCTTGGTGGCGTCCTCCGAGGCGCCGGCGGCGGCGATATCGCGCGACGCGTCGTCGAACCGGCCGAGCCACATCGCGGCGCGGGCGCGTGCGAGCAATCCGGCGCTATCCTCGCCGCCGAGCCGGATGTCGGCGTCGCGATCGTCGTAAGCGCCTTGCAGGTCGCCGAGCTTGAAGCGCGGGATCGCGCGCTCGCGATAGCCCGCGGCGTCCTTGGGAAACAGGGCGATCTGGGCGTCGAGGTCGGCCAGCGCTTCGCTCCAGCGCCCATACTCGACATAGATGTAGGCGCGTTCGCGCAGCGCCGGCCAGTTACCGGGAAACAGCTTGATCGCCAGACCGAGATCGTCCAGCGCCGCGCCATATTTGGAAAAGTCGCCGGGCGCGTCCTCGATGAAGGCGCGGCGGAACAGCAGGACGGACTTCGCGCCGGGATCGGTTTCGCGCGCGATGGCTTGGTTGCACGCATCGTCGGGAACGCCGCCGCCGATCTCCTGGTAATTGGCGCAGCCCGCGGGATTGGGCAGCATGCTCGAGTCGAATTTGTAAGTTTCCGCATGGCCGGCGCCTGCCCATAGCAGTGTCGCCAAGCCTATGAGGTTCCGCGCCGTCTTCATGCGGCAAGTGTCCCATCGCAGGCCGGCAACGGCAAGGCGTCCGGCAACGGTCGGTCTGGCGGCGCGGACGCGGCTGCCGTATGGGAAGACATGCACGCGATCGACACCGCCAATGCCGTCCTGCTGCTGGGCTCCGCGCTCATCATCGCCGGCATCCTGTCGAGCCTGATCGCGACGCGCTTCGGCGCCCCCATGCTGCTGGTCTTCCTCGGCGTCGGCATGCTGGCGGGCGAGGATGGGCCGGGCGGGCTCGCTTTTTCCGATTATCGCCTCGCCAACCTTATCGGCTCGCTGGCGCTCGGCGTCATCCTGTTCGACGGCGGCCTGCGCACGCGCCTCGCCGCCTATCGCGGCCTGTTCGCGCCGTCGCTGGTGCTGGCGACCGCCGGCGTGGTGATCACCGCCGGGCTCACCGGCGTCGCGGCGCATTACCTCCTGCGCCTGGATGCCGTGCAGAGTTTCCTGCTGGGCGCGATCGTGGCCTCGACCGATGCCGCGGCGGTGTTCTTCCTGCTGCGCACCGGCGGGGTGCAGCTGCGGCGGCGCTCCGGTGCGATCCTGGAGCTGGAGTCCGGCACCAACGATCCCGTCGCCGTCTTCCTCACCATGGCGACTATCGCGTTCATGACTGCCGGCGGGCTGGGACCGGGCGCGGTTGCCGGCCTGCTGCTGCGCGAGGCGGCGATCGGCGCCGCGGCGGGCCTGGGCGGCGGCTTTCTCCTGGTCTTGGTCCTCAACCGCGCCAACCTGCCCAGCGGGCTGCATCCGCTGCTCGCCATCGCGGGCGCGGTGCTGATCTTCGCGGCCACCGGCGTCGCCGGCGGCTCGGGCTTCTTCGCCGCCTATATCGCCGGCCTCGTCGTCGGCAACCGGCCGGTGCGCAACTATGCCGGCATCCTGTCGCTCAACGACGCGGTGACCTGGCTGGCGCAGATCGT
>CAYXMO010000216.1:0-1160 GCA_964465935.1 uncultured Rhizobium sp. | reverse complement strand
GCCGGCAAGCTCAAGACCGGCGACTACGCCTATTTCCTGGCGCCGGCGCTGCGCGTGGCGCGGCTCGACAGCCTCTTTGCGCCGCTCGCGGAGGCATCCGGTGTCGGCGGCAGCGACGCCGAGTTCGAAATCCACGGCAACACGCTCCTGGCCTCGCTCGCCGCGATGTACGATCTGGTGCTCACCGGCCTCGACGGCCAGCAGACCATCGCGCAGCTCTTCGCCGAGCGCTTCGACGCGGCGCCCGACATCGGCGACCAGCTGCCGCTGGGCAACTGCATCCTCACCGTGCGCAAGCTCGACGGCGACGCGGTGGCCGAAGCCGCCCTGCGCTTCGACGAAGAGGCCAAGCCGCGTCCCGCGCCGCGGGCGGTGCTGCGCCGCTTGATCGGCCGCAGGAAGTAGACTTCCCTGGCCGCCCAAGGGGGAGAGTTCGGCTATGGCGTCCTTGTTCGTGCGCCTGACGCGGCTGGCGGTGCCGGTCGCGCTGGGCCGGCTCGGCGGCATCGTCATGGGCCTCACCGACACCATCGTGGTCGGCCATTTGGCCCCGCAACAGCTTGCCACGCTCGGCCTCGGCTGGATGCTGAATGGACCGGCGCTGCTGGGCGGCTTCGGCCTCCTGCTCGGCGTTCAAGTCCTGGCGGCGCGGGCGGTTGGTGCCGGAGACAAGGCCGAAGCGGGCGCGATCTGGCGCAAGGGTCTCGTCATCGCCGCCGTGACCGGCATGCTGGTCTGGGGCTTCGTCTCGCTGACGACCGTGCCGCTCTACACCGCGTTCGGCCTGGCGCCGGCATTGGTGGAGCATTCGGCCGCCATCGCCGGCGTGCTCGGCTTGTCGCTTCCGATCATCCTGGCGGCACAGGCCTCGACCACCTTTCTCGAAGCCTTGCAACGTCCGACGCCAGGTGCCATCGCGATGTGGCTCGCCAACGGCGCCAATCTGCTGCTCAATCTCGTGCTGGTGTCGCGCTATGGCGCCATGGGCTCGGCCTGGTCGACGGTGCTGTCGCGCCTGTTCCTGCTCGCTATGGTCGCGGCCTACATTCTCCTCTCACCAGACCTGAAGCCTTATCTCGCCTGCGCCGCCGGCGCGGTGCGTCACGGCTATGGCGCGCTGCTGCGCATCGGCGTCGCGGCGGCGCTCAGCGCCGGGGTCG
>CAYXMO010000215.1:0-5830 GCA_964465935.1 uncultured Rhizobium sp. | reverse complement strand
GGCGCGCTTGGCGAGGTCGAGCCCGGTGACGATCAGGCGCCTGGCGCCGAGCGCGCCCAGCGCCTCGACGATCTCGCGCACTTCCTCCGCGTCGCTTAGCGCCGAAACGACGCCGACGGTTTCGAGCTTGCCGATCTGGGCGAGCGCCGCGAAGGCGGTGCGCGCCTTGGCGTCGCGCGGATCGAAGCCGGCAGTATCGACGATCACGAAAGTCTTTTTCGAGATGCAGTCCGAGACGAGCTTGCTCAGCTCCGCCGCGCTTTCGGCGGTGGTCACCGCGCTGTCGAGATGCCGAGCGAAAGTTTCCAGCCGCGCCACCGCGCCGGCGCCGGCGCTGTCGGACGCGACCAGCGTGGTGCGCCGCCCCGCGAGGCGGGCATGCGCCGCGATCTTGGCGGCGACCGCCGTCTTGCCGGCGCCGTTGGGCCCGACCAGCAGCAGCGCCGCCGCGGCATCCATGTCGATCGGCCACGGCTTCATCTTCTTGTCGAGTGCCGAAGCCAGCGCCAGCGTCATGTCGGTGAGCTGCGCTTTGGCGGCGGTTTCCGCCAGCGCATGCGCGTCGCCATCGGGCAGGCGGTGGCGGCCGAGCGCGCTCAGCAATTCGGCCCGGTCGAAGCTCAACGCATTGCGCTTTTCGCCGCCGTTGCCGCGCAGCCGGCGCAACAGATTGTCGTGATATTGCGTGTTGAAATCGGTCGTGGGTTCTTCGGCCAAAGGCGTCGCAGCCACCGGTTCGGCTTCGGCGCTGTCGAGCGCGGCGCGCACCATGACGCCGCCATTCTTGGCCTTCTCCGACGCGATGATGACCGCTTCGGGCCCCATGTCGGCGCGCACCGTGGCGAGGGCCTCGCGCATGTCTTTGGCTAGGAAGGTACGCAACTGCATGGCGCGCTACACCTGGCCCATTGTGCGCAGCTTGACGCTGGCGTGGATTTCGCTCTGCGACATCACCACCGTCTGCGGCCGGAAGCGTTCGACGATGGAGCGCACGAAGGGGCGCACCTGTGGACTGGTCAGCAGCACCGGCACTTCGCCCTTGTGGCTGGCTTCGTCGAAGCGGTCGCGCACCGTCTGGATGAAGGCCTGCAGCTGCGACGGCGCCATCGCCAGCTGGCGCTCTTCGCCCTGGCCGACGATGGATTCCTGGAACGCCTGTTCCCAGGCCGGCGACAGCGCCACCAGCGGCAGATAGCCGCCGGGCGCCAGATTGGCGTGGCAGAGCTGGCGCGCCAGGCGGGCGCGGACATGCTCGGTGATGTACATCGCGTTCTTGGTGTGGCCGACGGCCTCGGCGATGCCTTCGAGCACGGCGGGCAGGTCGCGGATCGAGACGCGCTCGGTCAGCAGCGTCTGCAGCACGCGCTGCACGCCGGTGACCGAGATCTGCGACGGGATCAGCTCGTCCACCAGCTTCTTGTTCTCCGGCGGCAGATCGTCGAGCAGCTTCTTGGTCTCGGCGTAGGAGAGCAGCTCCGCCATGTGCGATTTGAGCACTTCGGTCAGATGCGTGGTCAGCACCGTGCCGGGATCGACCACGGTCAGGCCCTTGAAGCTGGCTTCCTCGCGCAGCACGGCGTTGACCCAGGTCGCGGGCAGGCCGAAGGCCGGTTCGGTGGTGTGCGTGCCGGGCAGGTCGATGGGCAGGCCCTTGGGGTCCATCACCAACAGGCTGCCGGGATAGAGCTCGCCGCGCCCCGAATCCACTTCCTTGACGCGGATGCGGTACTCGTTCGACGACAGCTGCATGTTGTCCAGGATGCGCACCGACGGCATCACGAAGCCCATCTCGGTCGCGAGCTGGCGGCGCAGCGCCTTGATCTGGTCGGTGATGCGGTGGCCCTTGACGTCGTTGATCAGCGGCAACAGGCCGTAACCGAGCTCGACGCGCAGCAGGTCGAGCGCCAGCGCGGTGGCGATGGGTTCTTCCTTCGCCTTCTCCTCGCCCTTGGCCTTCTCCTCGATGGCGCGTTCGGCGGCTTCGCTCGCGTCCTTCCGCTTATAGGCGTAGTAGGCCAGGCTGCCGGCACCGCCGGACAAGCCCATGAACACCAGCGTCGGCATGCCGGGCAGCACGCCGATGATCGCCATCACCGCGGCGGCCATGCCGAGCGCCTGGGGATAGAAGGACAGCTGCGTCATCAGCGCCTTGTCGGTGGCGCCTTCGACGCCGGCCTTGGACACCATCAGGCCCGCCGCGGTCGATACGATCAGCGCCGGCATCTGCGACACCAGGCCGTCGCCGACCGTCAGCAGCGTGTAGGTCTGCGACGCATCGGCGAAGGAAACGCCGTGCTGGGCCACGCCGATGATGATACCGCCGATCACGTTGATCGCGACGATCAGAAGGCCGGCGATGGCGTCGCCGCGCACGAATTTGCTGGCGCCGTCCATGGCGCCGAAGAAGTTGCTCTCGGCTTCGAGGTCCTTGCGCCGGCGCTTGGCCTCCTTCTCGTCGATCAGGCCGGCCGAGAGGTCGGCGTCGACCGCCATCTGCTTGCCCGGCATCGCGTCCAGGCTGAAGCGCGCCGCGACTTCGGCGATGCGGCCCGAACCCTTGGTGATGACGATGAAGTTCACGATCACCAGGATCGCGAACACGATCAGGCCGATGACGAAATTGCCGCCCATGATGAGCTTGCCGAACGCCTGGATGACATAGCCGGAGGCCGAGGTGCCTTCGTTGCCATGGCCCAGGATCAGGCGCGTCGAGGCGAGGTTGAGCGCCAGCCGCAGCATCGTGGTGATCAGCAGCACCGTGGGGAACGAGCTGAATTCCAGCGGCTTTCGGATGAACACCGCCGTCATCAGGATCAGGATCGAGAACGACAGCGACAACGCGAGGCTGATGTCGAGCAGCCACGGCGGCAGCGGCAGCACCAGCACGACCAGGATCGCCATGATGCCGATGGCGAGCGCAAGGTCGCTGCGCTTCAAAACATCTTGAAGCGTCGCGAGGTTCAGGCCGAAGCCCGAAGCAGGTGCGGCGGTGGAAATATCGGCCATGGTGCTCTGTGTGTTCGAGGTCTAGCGGCTCAACCGTTGGCGACGCGCTGTTCGCCGTGGTTGGGGATCGCCAATCCGGCCTGCGAATATTCCCGCAGCTTGTTGCGCAAGGTGCGGATCGAAATCCCCAGGATGTTCGCGGCATGGGTGCGGTTGCCCAGGCAATGGTCCAGCGTGTCCAGGATCAGGTCGCGCTCGACATCGGCCACGGTGCGTCCCACCAGGCCGCGCGTCACCGCGACGGCGTTGTTGACCGCGGCTTGCACCGGCGCCGGCAGGTCGCCGCGCACCGCGTTGCCGACTTGCGTGCCGTCGGGCAGGCGGATCGCTTCGGGCTGGATGTCCGGACCGGTCGCCAGCAGGACGGCGCGGTGGATGGTGTTCTCCAGTTCGCGCACATTGCCGCGCCAGGGATGGCCGGCCAGCAGGCGCTCGGTCACCGGCGCGATGGCGCGGTAGGCGACGCCGTTGGCGGTGGCGTATTTCTGCGCGAAGTGCCGCGCCAGCGCCTGGATGTCCTTGGGCCGCTCGCGCAGTGCCGGCAGGCGCAGGTTCACGACGTTGAGGCGATAGAGCAGGTCCTCGCGGAAGATGCCGTGCTTGACGGCGTCGGCGAGGTCGCGGTTCGAGGTCGCGATGATGCGGATGTCGACCTTGACCGGCTTGGTGCCGCCGACGCGGTCGATCTCGCGCTCCTGGATGGCGCGCAGCAGCTTGGCCTGCAGGCGCGCGTCCATCTCGCTGATTTCGTCCAGCAGCAGCGTGCCGCCGTTCGCTTCCTCGAACTTGCCGATGCGCCGCGCCACCGCGCCGGTGAAGGCGCCCTTCTCGTGGCCGAACAATTCGGATTCCAGAAGGTGCTCGGGGATCGCGGCGCAGTTGACCGAGATGAACGGCTTCTCGCTGCGCTGCGACTTGCGGTGGATGTACCGCGCCATGACTTCCTTGCCGGTGCCGCTCTCGCCGGTGATCAGGATCGAGGCTTCCGACGGCGCGACCTGGTCGGCCAGCGCGATCACCGCCTCCATCGCTTCGTCTTCGAAGATCATCTGATGGCTCTCGTCCGCCACGGCGGCGAGCACGGCGGCGATCAGCTCGGGATCGGGCGGCAGCGGCAGGTATTCCTTGGCGCCGGCGCGGATCGCATCGACCGCGGAGCGGGCGTCGGTGCCGATGCCACAGGCGACCACCGGGGTGCAGATGCGCTCGGCCGAGAGCCCACGCACCAATTGCCCGATGTCGCATTTGACGTCGCACAAGACCAGGTCGGCGCCCTTGCCGCCGCGCAGCGAGGCGAGTGCCTGCTCGATGTCGAGCGCGTGCGTGACCTTGGCGCCGCGGTCCATCGCGATCTTGGTGGCGGTGGTGAGCTGGCCCTGGAGCTGGCCGACGATCAGAAGTCTCATATCCGTGTTTCCTTTTGCTGGTCAGCAGCCGTTACGACTGACCGGCCTTGATGATTTCCGTCATGGTGACGCCGAGGCGGTCCTCGACCAGCACCACTTCGCCGCGCGCGACCAGCCGGTCGTTGACGTAGATGTCGATCGCTTCACCGACCTTGCGGTCGAGCTCGACGATCGTGCCTTTGCCGAGCTTGAGCAGCTGGCTGACTTCCATCGCCGACTTGCCGAGCACCGCCGACACCGTCACCGGCACGTCGAACACCGCTTCGAGGTCCTGCGCGGTGCGCTTGACGTCGGCGTCGGCCGAGGCGTCGGTGTTCAGCAGCGCCGGGCTCTGGCCGGACGGCTCGTCATGGCCCAGATCGGGCAGGTCGACATTGTCGCTGGCTGCCATGGTTCAGTTCTCCTCAGGCGTGGAATGTGAAAAGCGGCGGGCGATCAGGTCTGCGATCGTCGATTCGATGGCTTGTTCGGAGCGTTCGGCGCCGCCGCCGCGCCACTCGATGCGGCAATCGGCATGGCCGAGCGCCGCTTCGCCGCTGACGACGACGCGGCCTTCGAAGCCTTCCTCATGTGCGATCTCGGCAAGGCGCGGCCGGATCAGTTCGGCGACCTTGGGACTGGCGTGCAGCACGATGCGCGGCTCGCCCAGCGCCTGGTGCAGGGCATGGCGCAGAACCTCCTCGACCTCGGCGGCGGGCAGGGCATCGACCGCCGCCGCGGCCAGCTTGCGCGCCGCGGCCAGCGCCAGCAGCGAAGCTTCCTCGCGCACCTCGTCGGTCGCCTTGGCGCAGCGCGTGACGACGTCGCGCAGCACCTCGACCAGCTTGCCGACTTCCTGCGCCTGCTGCTCGGCGGCGCGGACCTGGCCGGCCTTCATGCCCTGCTCGCGGGCGCGGGCGGAGAGCGTGTCGATTTCCTCGGTGGTGTACGACTTCTTCTGCCGCGCGCGCGCCGCATTGGAGACGAGATCGCCCTCGGGGCGGAACTCGATGTCGAAGGTGTATTTGCTGGCCCCGCTCATCAGTACACCAGTTCGTCTTCGGCGTTGCCGTTGGCGATCATGATCTCGCCCTTGTTGGCGAGGTCCTTGGCGACGTTGACCATGCGCATCTGCGCCTCGTCGACGTCTTTGAGCCGCACCGGACCCATTGCTTCCATGTCCTCGCGCAGGATTTTGCCGGCGCGTTCGGACATGTTGGAGAAAAAGACGTCGCGCAGCGTGTCGGTCGAACCCTTGAGCGCGAGGCCGAGCTTGTCCTTCTCGACGTGGCGCAGCAGGGTCTGGATCGAGCCGGGATCGAGCTTGCCGAGGTCCTCAAAGGTGAACATCAGCGCCTTGATGCGCTCGGCGCTGTCGCGCGAACGCTCTTCCAGGGCGGTGACGAAGCGGCTTTCGGTCTGGCGGTCGAAATTGTTGA
>CAYXMO010000214.1:0-5835 GCA_964465935.1 uncultured Rhizobium sp. | reverse complement strand
GATCGAGCCCGATCGTCGATTGGCTTCGGGCCCTGGCGCGCAAGGTCCATGGCGAGTGCGGCGGCAAGGGCGTCGGCGCCGTCGGTATGTGCTTCACGGGAAATTTCGCGCTGGCGATGATGACCGAGCCGGCGGTGGTGGCGCCGGTGCTGTCGCAGCCCTCGTTGCCCTTGGGCCTCGGCAACAAGAAACGCGAAGCGGCGATGGGCGTCTCGCCCGAAGAAGTCGCCTGCGCCAAGCGGCGCTTCGAAAGCGAGAACCTCTCGATGATCGGCCTGCGTTTCCACGGCGATCCCTTCGTCAAGGATGCCCGCTTCGACACCTACAAGAAGACCTTCGGCGACAAGTTCGAAGCCATCGAGCTCGACCCCAAGGACGCCGCGCCAGGCCCGATGGCGGCGCATTCGGTGCTGACGATCAATTTGCGCGACGACGATCCCGACGGCCCGACGAAAAAGACGGAGCAGCGGGTGATCCAGTTCTTCAAGGAACGCACGGGGGCTTAGTCCTTCGGGGCCGCTTCGCGGCACCTCAGGATGACGCGATCTCAGCTCTCGTCATCCTGAGGTGTGAGCCGAAGGCGAACCCCGAAGGACAAAAAAAGAAGGGCGCCGGGGGAACCGGCGCCCTTTGCGGCAGTCACGGGGAGTGCCTGCTCAGTAGTTGTAGCGCAGACCGATGAAGTAGTTGGTGCCGGTCTGGTGATCGAAGTACAGGCGCTGACCGATCGAGTCCGCGTACTGGTACTGGTGCTGGTTGGTTAGGTTGATCGCGTCGAAGGTGACCGTGAAGTTGTCATCCCACTTGTAGCTGGCCGAGGCGTCGATGTTCAGCGTCGCGGTGTTGATCAGCACGTCGTTGAGGTTGCCCGGGTTGGTGCCGCCGTTCGGGATGTACTTGCTGCGGAACGCCGCGGTGACGCGCGCCTGGAAGGTGCTGTCGTCATAGTAGAGCGTGGCGTTGTAGCTGGTCCGCGACAGGCCCTGCAGATCGAGCTTGGCGAAGACCGACCCGTCGGTGTTGAAGTAGGTCTGCGTCGCCTGCACGAAGGTCAAATTGCCGAGGAAGCCGAAGCTGTCGAACGGATGCGGCAGGAAATCGAAAGGCTGCTGCCAGTTGATTTCCATGCCGTAGAGCGGCGCGCCCTTGACGTTCACCGGCTTGGTGAAGGTCCAGATCGCCGCTTCGTTGCAGCCCGTCGCCGGCGGCGCCACATAGGCCGCGCCGCAAGCGGCGATCGCCAAGTCGTTCGGCACGCCGTCCGGATTGGTGTTGAACGGAATGTTCGAACGCAGCGACTGGATGAGCGAGTCGATGTGCTTGTAGAAGAACGCCGCCGAGAACAGCGCGCCCTTCGAGTAGTACCACTCGAACGACAGGTCGATCGTCTTGGCGCGGAACGGCTTCAGGTTCGGGTTGGTCTCCGTCACCGTGAAGTTCGAGCCCGCGACCGTCGCGGTGGCGCCGCCCGGCAGCAAATTGCCGAGGTCCGGACGCGCCATGACATAGGCGCCGCTGAGACGGATCAGGAAGTCCTCCGCCGGCTCGAGCACCGCGTTCGCCGACGGCAGGAAGTCGTGATACGAGCGGGTGACCGTCGACGAGGCGATCGTCTTGGTCGAGGGCACGTAGTTGTAGCCGATCGAGTGCTGGTCGGTCTCGACATAGCGCCCGCCGACATTGCCGCGGAACGGCACGTTGCCGATCTTGGCGTCCCAGTCGGCTTGCAGCCAGAGGCCCAGATCGTTCTCGTGCACCTCGCCGTTCTGGCCGACGAACTGGCCGACGCCCATCTGGAACGCGCCGCAGCCCGGCGGGGCGTTGCACGGCGCGCCGCCGGCGGCGATCACCGTGGTGAAGGCGGTCGGATCGAAGATGCCGAACAGTGAACTGGCGGTGTTGATGTCGGGCACGATCCAGCTGGTCGGCGTCGCGCCGCCGGTGATGGCGCCGTGCATGGTGTGCGTCGTGGTGTAGCTGGCAAGCGCCGCGTTCTCGATCGCCGCCGGGATCACCATGTCCTGGCTGGCATTGGTGCCGTTGGAGCGCGACGTCACCAGGGCGTGGTAGCCGTAGTTCTTCCAGTCGATGCCGCCCGACACGTTCAGCCAGTCGAGCGCCTTCCAGGTGAAGTCGCCCTGGGCGGTGCGGTAGCTGTTGAAGACGAAGTTCTGGCGCTCGCGGATCTGCGACAGGAACCAGCCGTTCGGCGAGGTCACGTCGACATTGCCGAAGGTGATGATCGGCGCCCGCGAATTGGCGCCGGTGTAGTCGAACGAGAACGGGTTGGCGACGGTGCCGGCGCCGCCGGTGGCGCCGCCGGGGCAGGCGCCGCCGATCGCGGTCGGCGTCGCGCCGGCCGTGGTGCAGTTGTAGTCCAGGGTCAGCGTCGTCTGGATCGGATTGTGGTGATGCGATTCCGACCAGCCCAGCAGGCCATGGACCTTGAAGTCGTCCGAGAAGGTGTGCGAGCCGTCCAGCGTCAGCTGCTGGAAGCGCGTGTCGAGATGGTCGAGGCGATGCTCGGTGCGCAGGCCGACATTGCTGGCGGTCACGGCGTTGAGGTTGTTGCGCACCGGGTCGAGCGCATAGCTCAGGATGTTGATGCTGCCGATGCCCAGGATCGGGGCGCGCAGGCCGGCCGGCGCGTTGCTGACGTTGTTGTTCGAGAACGATTCGGCCTCGAGGTAGTACTCCTGCCGCGTCTCGGCGAAGTCGGCGAACATGCCGTCGAGGGTGAACAGCGTGGCCTCGTCCGGCTGCCACTGGATCGAGCCGGTCAGACCCAGGCGCTTCTCATGCGTGCCGATGTCGTCGTAGCGCGGGAAGCGAGGATGGAAGGCTTCGTTGACGATGTCGTAGTTGTTGGGCAGCGTCGCGGCGCTGAAATTGGCGCCGTTGGCCACCGCGCCGCGGGTCTCGCGGTTGGGCAGGCCGCCGCTGGCGACGACATAGGCGCCGACGGTCGCGATCTGCGTCGCGTCCGGCGCGGCGCCGGGCAGCGCGCCCGGCGGGTTGAACGCGACCGAGGCGAAGCGCTGGCCGGTGGCGCATTGCGACGACGCGCCCGGCACGTTGGTGACGCAGCCGGCGATCAAGGGCTCGCTATGCGCCGCGTTCTGGGCGGTGTTGTCGTTCTGCCAGCGCACCGTGCTGGCGCCGTTTTCCAGGACGTTCTGGACCTGGTAGGCGCCGGAGAACAGCACGCCCACCGTGCCGCCGAGGAACGTGTCCGATACCAGGACCGCGCCGCGCGGATTGAAGGAGCCGGCCAGGTCGTTGTAGCCGCCCTGGAACGAGCCCACGAGGGTGAACTTGTCGTAGTCGAAGGGATGGGCGGTGTGCAGGTCGACGGTGGCGCCGAGCGAGCCTTCCTCGACGTCCGCCGAAGAAGACTTGTGCACCGTCAGGCTGTTGAAGAGTTCGGAGGCGAAGACGTTGAAGTCGAAGGAGCGGCCGCGGTTGGCGCCGCCCTGGATGTCCTGCGAACCGCCGGTGGCCAGCGCTTCGATGCCGTTGATGCGGACGCGGGTGAAGGTGGAGTTGAGGCCGCGCACCGAGATCTGCTTGCCCTCGCCGCTGTCGCGCGCCAGCGTGACGCCGGGGATGCGCTGCAGCGATTCCGAGACGTTGAGGTCGGGGAATTTGGCGATGTCTTCCGCCAGGATCGAGTCGGACGAATCGAGCGCGTTGCGCTTCATGTCGAGCGCGCGTTCCAGGCTTTCCTTGAAGCCGGTGACGACCACCGTCTCGATCGGCTCGGCGTCGGCAGCATAGGCCGCACCGGCACTGCCGGCTGCGATCAAGGTTGCGACGGAAGCGCCAAGCCACAGCTTCGCGCGCTTAGAAGAATTGAACACTGCGCCCTCCCCTTCGCGGGATCGCCGCACCGCTGCGCGATCTTCCGCTTGTACTGATCCCGCTCTTGCGCGGGGTGTCGTTTCATCCCGGTACTGCAGCCGGCACCGCTCGCGCGGCCCCTTCTGACACCGGTGTCATAGCATGTGATTTCGGCTATGTCACCGGTAGCAATGAAAAACTATCGCATTCGCCGCTGGAGGCAAGATCGTGTTGTCGAGATGGTTGAAATCGCCGTCCGGCGATGTATTCGCGCCACGCTCGCTGCTGCTGCAGCGCAGCAATCAGCGCGCGAGCCAGCCGCCGTCGACCGGCAGAATCGTGCCGTGGACATAGTCCGATGCCGCGCTTGCGAGAAACACCGCCGCGCCGCCGAGATCGGACGGCCTGCCCCAGCGTCCCGCCGGGATGCGCGCCAGGATATCGCGCGAGCGGCCCTCGTCCTGGCGCAGCGCCTCGGTGTTGTTGGTCTCGAAATAACCGGGCGCGATCGCGTTCACATGGATGCCCTTGGCGGCCCATTCGTTGGCCAGCAGGCGGGTGATGCCGGCCAGGCCGCTCTTGCTCGCGGCATAGGAGGCGACGCGGATGCCGCCCTGGAACGACAGCATCGAAGCGATGTTGATGATCTTGCCGCCCTTGCCCAGCATGGTGCGCGCCACCGCCTGCGCCAGAAAGAACGCCGATTTGAGATTGACGTCGATCACCGCGTCCCAATCTTCCTCGCTGAAGTCGAGCGCATCGGCGCGGCGGATCGTGCCGGCATTGTTGACCAGGATGTCTATTCTGCCGAAGCGCGCCAGTGTCTGCGCCACGATAGCGGGAATCGGTTTCGTCGATCCCAGATCGGCTTCGATGCGCAGGAACGAACGGCCGGCCGCCTTCACCGCGCGCTCGGTCTCTGCAGGATCGCTGCGCGACACCGCCGCGATGTCGGCGCCGGCCTGCGCCAATGCCACGGCGATGCCCTGGCCGATGCCGGTATTGGCGCCGGTGACGAGCGCTGTCTTGCCGGAAAGATCGAAGGGATTGTTCATTTCAGCTGGCAGATGTCGAGGACGTTCATGTCGGTGTAATCGAGATTCTCGCCGCCCATCGCCCAGATGAAGGTGTAGTTCGAGGTGCCCGACCCCATATGGATCGACCACGGCGGCGACACCACCGCTTCGTCGTTGCCGAGCACGATGTGGCGCATGCTTTCCGGTTCGCCCATGAAGTGGAACACGCGCTCGTCGGGTTTGAGGCCGAAATAGAAATACACCTCCGAGCGGCGGTCGTGCAGATGCGGCGGCATCGTGTTCCACACGCTGCCGGTCTTGAGCATGGTGAGCCCCAGCAGCAGCTGCGAGGATTTGCACGTCGCCGGCACGACATACTGATAGATCGTGCGCTCGTTCGAGGTCGCGAGCGCGCCGCGCTCCAGCGGCACCGCCTTCTCGATCGAGATCTTCACGGTCTCGAAGCGCGCATGCGCTGGGGTCGAGGCGATGTAGAACTTGGTCGCGCCTTCGAAGACCACCTCCGCCGTGCCCATCGGGATATAGAGGCCGTCCTTCGGACCCAGCTCATGGCGCACGCCGTCGACCGTGATCGCGCCGGCGGCGTCGCCGACATTGATCGTGCCCATCTCGCGGCGCTCCAGGAACGGCTTGCCCTTGGCCGAGTCCGGCGCGACCTGCAGCGGCAGCTTCAGCGGCTTTCCCGCCGGCGCCGCGCCGCCGACCACGAAGCGTTCATAATGGGTGTAGTTGAGGGTGACTTCGCCGGGGGCGAACAGGCCGGTCATCAGATAGCGCTCGCGCAGCGCCTCGTTGTCGGCGCCGGCCATGCTGTCCGGATGCGATGCGTGGATGGTCTTCTTGTACACGGCCGTCCTCCCATTTCCCGAGGCTTAGGTAACCGGTGTCAGAACGCTTCGCAAGCGTCACGCCTTGCGCGGCGGCGCCGTCGATTCGCGCACCACCAGCGTCGGCACCA
>CAYXMO010000213.1:0-5869 GCA_964465935.1 uncultured Rhizobium sp. | reverse complement strand
CCGGCGCCGACCAGAACGCGACAATGAAGCCGAAATAGATCGGGTGGCGCACGACGCGGTAGAACGCCGGGGTGCGGAAGTTCGACGGCGGCAGGGCCAGGCCGCGGAAGCGGGCATAGACCTGGGCGAGGCCGAACAGGTCGAAATGGCTGAGCAGGAAGGTGCTGATCAGCACCATGCCGAAGCCGGGCAGAACGTGACCATCAGGATGCTCGCAGCGATGCCCTCGACGCTCCACACGATGGCGGGCAGCGGCCGCCACTGCCAGTAGAGCAGCATCAGCGCCAGGCTGCTGAACAGCACATAGGTGCTGCGCTCGACGCTCGGCGGCACGATGCGGGTCCACACCGCCTTGAACGCCGGCCGCGCCATCAGGCTGTGCTGGACCGCGAAGACGCCGAGCAGCAGAACGTCGGCGATCAGGCTGGGGACCAGCGGTCCTGCCGTGCCGGAATCGATCGATTTGGGCACGCCGACATTGCCGACGAAGCCGATGGCGTAGAGAAACGAGGCGAAGAAGACGAAATAGGAAATCACGCCGTACAGAAGTGCGATAACGCCGCCCATGCTTGCCCCCGCTTGCCCGCGCGGACGCAAATCTACACGGGCATCCGGGCCGCGCGCCACAACCCCGGCGGTCTCAATCGCCGCGTTCGGGCTTGGCTTTGGGATCGATCCACAGCCAGCGCGACTTGTTGAAATCGCGCACATTGGGAATCCAGCCCTTCACATAAGGCTCGACGATGTCCTGTGTCACCACGAATTGCGACGGGCTGACGGCGACGTCGTCGAGCGCGATCTGCTCGGCCTGGCGCAGGAGCTCGCCGCGCGTCTTGAGGTCGAGCGTCTGGTTGGCCTTGTCGAGCAGGTCGTCGAAGCGCGGATTGCTGTAGCGCGCATAGTTGTTGCCCCAATTGTCGCCCTGGCCGGTGCGCAGCAGGTCGAGGAAGGTGCTGGGATCGTCGAAGTCGCCAACCCACACGCCGCTCGCCATGTCGAACTGGCCGGCCTGCAGCTTCTTGTAGAAGATCTGGGTGTCGGAATTGACGATCTCGACGTCGATATAGATGCGCCGCAGCATCGCCTGCAGCGCCGCGGCGCTGCGCTTGGAGTCGGGCGAGGTCGTGGTGTCGTAGGTCGTGCGGAAATGATTGTCGGGGCCGTAGCCCAGCGCCAGCATCAGCGCCCGCGCCCGCGTCAGGCGCTGGCCGGGCGTTAGGGAACGGAATTTCAGCTCGGCGCCGGCGGGATAGCCGGCGATGCCCGGCGGCACGAAATGGTAGGCCGCCGGCTCGCCCAGCTTCAAAATCTTCTCGGTCATCGTTTCGCGGTCGTAGGCGAGCGCGATCGCCTCGCGCAGGCGCGCGTCCTGGAACGGCTTGCGGGCGATGTTTTCCGACAGGTAGCGCACACCCAGAAACGTGTTGATCTGCAGGGCGCGCGGAATGTTCTTGCGCATCCAGGTTATTTCCGCGGCGGGCACCAGGTTCTGAGTGTCGAGCTCGCCGGCGCGGATCGCCTTGAGCGCCGCCAGCGTGTCGACGGTCGGCTTGTAGATGATCGTCCGTAGGCGGACGTGCTCCGCGTCGTAGAAGCGCGGGTTCTTGGTCAGCGTGATGTGGTCGTTGGGTACCCACTCGGCCGGGATATAGGGGCCGTTGGCGGCATAGTTCTCTATCCTGGCCCAATCATTGCCCTTGGCCAGCACGACATGGCGCGGCACCGGGAACACCGCCTGGTGCAGCAGGTATTGCAGCATGTAGGGCGCCGGGTGTTCGAGCTCGACCACCAGCGTCTTGTCGTCCTTGGCGTGCACGCCGAGCGCCGTGGGCGGCAGCTTGCCGTCGCTGATCGCGCGCGCGTTCTTGATCAGCCACAGATAATAGGCGTAAGGCGCGCCGCGCGCCGGCTCCAGAATGCGGCGCCAGGCGAAGGCGAAATCCTCCGCCGTCACCGGCTGGCCGTCGGACCAGACGTGATCGCGGATGTGGAAGGTCCAGGTCTTGCCGTCGGGCGAGGTCTCCCAGCGGACAGCGGCGCCCGGCATCGGCGTGCCGTCGGCGGCGTCGGTGGTCAGGCCGACCAGCGCGTCGCCGACGACGTTGGCTTCCCATTGCCCGTCGATGTAGTGCGGGTCCAGGCTCTTGATCTCGGCGCCGTTGCCGCGCACCAGATAGTCGCCGGCGTGGACCGTGCGGTCGCCGCCCGAACGCGAACAGGCCGCCAGCAGGACGAGGGCGGCCACAGCGGCGATACGCAACACGGTCATGACGGGAAAATCCTTGGACTCGAAGCTTCTATAACGCGGGGCGGGGCGGTTGTGCTCACGCTTGCGCGATCAATGCGGGGCGATCCACAGCCAGCGGGTGCGGTTGAGGTCGCGGGCATTGTCCACCCAACCCTTTACGTAAGGCTGAACGAGGTCCTGGGTGGTGCGGAAGCGCATCGGCATCCAGACATAGTCCTTGAGCGCCAGGCTTTCGGCTTGCCGCAGCAGGGCGGCGCGGCGGCTCGCATCCGGCTCCTGCTGGGCGGCGTCCAGCAGGCGGTCATAGGCGGGATTGTCGTAGCGGCCGTAATTGTTGCCGGCGTCGGAGCGCAGCAGGTCGAGGAAATTGCTGGCATCGTTGAAATCGGCGAACCACGAGGCGACGCCGAGGTCGTAGTTGCCCGAGATCATGTTGCGGCCGTGGACGCCGGCCTCGACCGGCATGATGTCGATGTCGACGAAGATCGCCCGCATCATCGACTGGAACACGGCGGCGATGCGTTTGTTGTTGGGCTCGTCGAAAGTCTCGAACACCAGGTGCAGATGGTTGTCGGGCCCGAAGCCGGCCTGGTTCATCAGCCAGCGCGCCTTATCCAGCCGCTGCGCCTGGGGCTGGGTGCGGAAGTCTAGCGTCGGACCGGCCGGATAATTCGCGGTCGCGGGCGGCACCATGCTGTAGGCCGGCGGCTCGCCCAGCCGCAGCACTTTCTGCGTGATGGTCTCGCGGTCGAGCGCGAGATTGAGGGCGCGGCGGATGCGGATGTCGCCCAGCGGCGGCCGCTGCAGGTTGATCGAGATGTAGGAGAGGCCGAGGAACGGGTGCAGATGCGGCACCGTGGGCATGTTCTTGCGCAGCCAGTCGAGCTGGGTCAGCGGGATCGGCGTCTGGGTGTCCAGCTCGCCCACCCGCAGGCGGCGCAGCGCCGCGTCGCTGTCGGGCGTCGGATAGTAGTTGACGACGTCGATGCGAACATGCGCGGCATCGTAGAAGCGCGGATTCTTGACCAGGGTCAGGTGATCGTTTGCGATCCATTCGCGCGGCACATAGGGACCGTTGCCGACGAAAGTTCCGGGCTTCGACCAGGCATTGCCTTTCGCCAGAACGACATGGCGCGGCAAGGGATATGCGGTCTGGTGGGTGAGGAGTTCGGGCAGATAGGCGGCGGGATGTTCGAGCGCGACGACCAGCGTCTTGTCGTCCGGCGCGCGGACGCCGAGCGCGCCCGGCGCCAGCTTGCCCAGGCTGATCGCATGGGCGTTCTTCACCACCCACATATTGTAGGCGTAGGAAGCGCCGGTCTTCGGGTCCAGAAGGCGCTGCCAGGCGAAGATGAAATCCTGCGCCGTGACCGGCCGGCCGTCGGACCATGTGTGCGGCCGCAGGTGGAAGGTCCAGGTCTTGCCATCGGGCGAGGTCGTCCAGCTCGCGGCGGCGCCAGGGATGGGGACACCCGCCGGGTCTTCGGTCAGCAGTCCGATCAGCAGGTCGCCTTCGACCTGCGATTCACCCAACCCGTCGATGAAATGCGGATCGAGGCTCTTGCTCTCGGCGCCGTTGCCGCGGTTGAGCACCATTGTGGCGGACGCCGGCGTGCAGGCGAGGGCGGCGATGACGCCGGCGAGAACGGCGCCCCGCATCAAACCGTCCGCGCCGCGCGGTCGAGCGAGAGATAGCGCGAGCGGTGGATGTTGACGTTGTTGGTGATGAAGCCCTTGACCTGCGGCGACACCAGGTTGCGCACCACGCCGAGATAGCCGGGCGCGATCACGACGTCGTCGAGCAGACGCTGCTCGGCTTGCCGCAGCAGGTCCTCGCGCTTGGCGGCGTCGTGCTCGTTGTCCGATGCCGCCACCAGCGCGTCGAACGCGGGGTTGGAATAGCCGCCGTAGTTCAGGTCCGTGGTCTGGGACTGGAACAGCATCAGGTAGTTCTTGGGGTCGCGGTAGTCGGCGATCCAGCCCGCCCAGGTGACGTCGAAATCGCGCTTGCGCAGCATGTTGTAGTGGATCTGGCTGTCATAGGGATCGAGCCGGACGAGCGCGCCGACCTCTTTCCACATCGCCTGCAGCGCGACCGAAACCGCGCGCGACTCGGTCACGTTCGAAGTGTTGAGCGCGAAGCTCAAGGGATTGTCCGGCGTGTATCCCGCCGCCGCCATCAGGCTCTTGGCCCGCGCGATGCGGCTCGCCATCGGCTCGGCGCGGAAGCGGAGCGCGGCGCTGCGATAGAAGGGCATGCCCGGCGGCACCAGGACGTAGGACGCCGTCTCGCCCGCCCGCGTCACCTTCTCGCACAGGATTTCGCGGTCGATCGCCAGCGACAAGGCGAGGCGCACGCGGATGTCGTCGAACGGTTTGCGGTGCAGGTTGAA
Source organism: uncultured Rhizobium sp. (assembly GCA_964465935.1). Classification (GTDB taxonomy): domain Bacteria; phylum Pseudomonadota; class Alphaproteobacteria; order Micropepsales; family Micropepsaceae; genus Rhizomicrobium. The sequence goes on along the minus strand of CAYXMO010000213.1, from coordinate 1,228 downwards.
CTGCGCGTATTGCGACAGGATATAGGGCGACAGCTTGAGCGATTCGGGCATGTTCGCTTTCAGCCAGGCGATCTGCTGCGGCGGCACCGAGTCGGTGACCAGATCGAACTCGCCGGCGCGGAAGCGCTTGAGCGCGGCGGCGGAGTCCTGCGTCGGATAGTAGTTGACGTTCTCGATGGCGACGTTCGCGGCGTCGAAGAAGCGCGGGTTTTTCACCAGATGGATGTGGTCGTTGGAGATCCACTCCTTGAGCACATAGGGGCCGTTGCCGACGATGTGCTCGGCGCGGGTCCAGTCCTCGCCGTATTTCTCGACCACGTGCTGCGGCACCGCGAAGGCGGTGTAGTGCGTCAGCAGCTCGCGGATATAGGGCACCTGGTAGTGGAAGGTGAGTTCGAGCGTCTTGTCGTCGATGGCGCGGGCGCCGATCCGGTCGGGCGGCAGGCGTCCCGCCGCCGCCGCTTCCATGTTCTTCAGCGGATAGAGGATGGAGACGTATTGCGCTGCGGTCTTGGGGTCGGCCATGCGGCGGTAGGAGAACACGAAATCGTGCGCCGTCACCGGCCTGCCGTCGGACCAGACATGGTCGCGCAGCGTGAAGGTGTAGACCAGGCCGTCCGGGCTCACCGTGAAGCTTTGCGCGGCGCCGGGGATCGCGCCGGCGTCCGGCGCGTCGGTCATCAGGCCGATGAACATGTCGCCGATGATGTTGTTTTCCCAATTGCCCGAGGCCTTGTGCGGATCGAGGGTGTCGGGTTCGGCACCGTTGCCGCGCACGAGCGTGCGCGAATCGGCATGGGAGAAATTCATGCCAGGACCGCTCCGAAGAGCAGCGGCGGCCCCACCGATCACCACGGCGCTACCGCCGGCGATCAGTCCCCGCCTTGTCCACTTGCTCTGTGCCATGCCGTTACGGACCCTCGCAGGTCGACTCTCGATACCATATAAACGGTTAAGGCTGTGTGCTCGCCGTCGGGGTCAAAGACAACCAGCAAATGGATGAACCAAATATGAATTTCCGGAAACTGGCCTGCCTTGCCGCGCTCGCCCTTGTTCCCGCAGTCGCGGGCGCCGGTCCGCGCGAAGACCTGATCGACGGCATGGCGAAGTGTGCGACTGTTGCCGACAACGCCGCGCGACTCGCCTGTTACGACGCGTTGGCGCCGCAGTTGAAGGCCGCGCAATCGGTGCCGCAGGAGCCTGTCGACAACCGCGCCTGGTATGATCC
>CAYXMO010000212.1:1403-5887 GCA_964465935.1 uncultured Rhizobium sp. | reverse complement strand
CCGACGAGAGCAACGCCAAGGCCTATCACGTGCTCGGCATGGCGCTGGAGCGCATGGGCCATATCCACAAGGCGCTCGTGACCTATGAGCGCGCCTTCGAGCTCGATCCCGAAGATCCCGAGCTCCTGATCAATCTGGGCCTCATCGCCTGGAACCTGAAGCAGAACGACGGCGCGGCGCGGATGTTCAGCCTCTACATCGACACCTGCCCCGACAGCCCGCTCGGCTACAACAATCTGGGCAGCATCCTGTGCGACATGGGCCGCCCCGAGGACGCGATCGAGACCCTGCGCAATGCGATCTTCCGCATGCCGGGCGAGCCGATCCTGTGGAACGCGCTCGCCACCGTGCTGGCCGAGGAAGGCCGCGCCGAGGAGAGCCTGGTCTTCTACAACGAGTCCGTCCGCCTCGATCCCAATTTCGCGCGCCTGCATCACAACCTCGGCTACGCCTATGCCCATCTGGGCATGCTGGCGGAATCGCTGGCGGCCTACGACCACGGCCTCAAACACGTCACCGATCCAACCGAAAAGCTGGAGACCGAGCACTCCCGCGCCATCTGCCTGATCGGTATGGGCCGGCTTGCCGAGGGCTTCAAGGAATTCGAAAAGCGCAACAGCCCGCGCTTCCGCGCCTATATCAATCACCTGATCAAGGCGCCGCTGTGGAACGGCGAGGAGCTTGCCGGCAAGCGCATCGCCGTGGTCGGCGAGCAGGGCCTGGGCGACGAGTTCATGTTCGCCAATATCCTGCCCGACCTGCAGCGCGCGGTCGGCGAAACCGGCAAGCTGCAGATCGCGGTCGACGCGCGCCTGGTGCCGCTGTTCCAGCGCTCCTTCCCGGCTGCCGAGGTCGGCGCCTATGACGACCGCACCCTGCTCGATCCCGACGGCAACAAGCCGCTGCGCTTCGTCAAGTTCATCACCGATGTGAAGGAGCCGGACTATTGGGCGCCGATGGGAACGGCGCTGCAATTCCTGCGCAAGGACATCGGCGACTTTCCGCACCAGGCGTTCCTGACGCCCGATCCCAGCCGCGTCGCGGATTTCCGCGCGCAGCTGGAGGCCAAAGGGCCCGGGCCATATGTCGGCATCTGCTGGCGCTCGATGATGCTGGGCGCCAAGCGCGCCAAGTATTACAGCGCGCTCTCGATGTGGGAGCCGATCCTGAAGACCCCCGGCGTGACCTTCGTCAACCTGCAATATGGCGACGCCGCCGCCGACATCGCGCGCGCCAAGGAGATGTTCGGCATCGACATCCATGTCCTCGACCTCGACCTCAAGGACGATATCGATGGTGCCGCGGCGCTGTCGGCAGCGGTCGACCTGGTGATCTCGGCCCCCACGGCGGCGGCGGCTTGCGCCGGCTCGGTCGGCACCGAAGTGTGGTTCCTCACCGCCGGCCGCACCTGGCCGCAGCTGGGGACGAACGAATATCCCTGGTACCGCAAGACCCGCGTCCTCAGCCCGGCGAAGTTCGGCGACTGGAACACGCTCATCCCGCAGGTCGCAGGCGACCTGGCGGCCTTCGCGAAGCGCGCTTAACGGCTGGCGCGGCGCAGGTTCTGCTCGACCGAGACGATGCAGCGGGCATAGCCGTCGCTGCCCGGCGTGTAGCCGCGCGCGACGCAGAAGCCGGGCGCCTGCGGACAGCCCTGCGCGGTGCAGCCATTGGCATCGGCCGGCGCATCGTCCGAATCGAAGGCATGGGTCAGGAAGCCCTGCTCGGGCAGGCCGAAATCGGCGCAGCCGCTGAGACCGAGCGCTAGCACACCGGTAAGCAGCAGAGTGCGAATCATCTTAGGTCCCCTCCATCGTCAGAATCTTACCGCAAATCGCAGCATCGCGCCGTGCGGCTGCGTCTCGGCGGTGACGCGATAACGGCCCGGATGATAGCGGTCGACGATCGCGTAGTTGAAGCCGAACGCCAGCGCCCCGCTCGCCACCGTGTCGTACCAGTGGTTCTTCTTGGCGTCGGTCAGCGCATAGCTCACCAGGGTCGAGGCGAGATAGGCCGGCACGCCGTAGCGCCAGCCATAGCGGCTCCACATGTAATCCGCCGAGGCGTCGGCCAGGGCGAGGTCGGGCGGCGTCAGGGTATGGAAATCGGAATGGTCGGGGCGCTGCTCGCGCACCATCTGGCGGATCAGAAAGGCGGTCCCGACCGTCAACCCGGCGGAGACCGCGAACTCCTTGAGGCCTTTCCAATCCTCGTGATGCAGCAGCGAGACGCCGATCGCGGTGACCGGCAAGGCGATGGTGACGATGTTGGCGGCCTTGCGCAGCTGCGGCGAGGCGGCCTTGGCAGGCACCGCCAGAAGGACAAGGGCGCATGCCAGAACGGCAGGCCCATACGCGCCCCGAAACCCCATACCCCCACCCCATGCTCTTTTCACCGACAGTAGGCGCGGCAGGGGCGCGGTCAAGCCGCCCGGGGCCTATTGCTGCTGCTGTTGCTGCTGGTGATAGAGGTGCTCGGGCATCGAGGGCGTCGGCCGCGGCCCGCCCATCGGGCGGGCGACGCGCAGGAAATCCTCGTGCCGCACCGGCGCCTGGGTCGGCTCGACCGCCACCGCGATCGCCAATTCGCTCTCGGCCCCACCCTTATAGGTGCCCCTGGTCGGGGGCACGTCGGCATAGTCGCGCCCGACCGCGGCGCGGATATGGCGCTCGCCGGCCAGGATGTTGTTGGTCGGATCGAGCCCGACCCAGCCCAGACTCGGCAGATAGGCTTCGACCCAGGCATGGGTCGCGTTGTCGGCCGAGCGATCCTGGCGGCTGCCGCGATGGTAGAGATAGCCGCTGGCATAGCGCGCCGGGATGCCCCAGAGCCGGGCAATCGCGATCATGATATGGGCGAAGTCCTGGCACACGCCGCGCTTCTGCTTCAGGGCAATGTCGATCGGCGACTGCGCGTCGGTGACGCCGGGCGTGTATTCGAACCCGGCATTGATCACGTCCATCAGCCTCTTGAGCGCGGTGAGCGGATCGTCCTTCGGCTTTTCCAGCCCATGCACCGCGATGAATTCGCGCAGCGGCGGCGTCATGATCGCGAAGGTCGATTGCTCCAGCAGGTCGTACTGCTCGTCCGACAGATTGTAGGAATTGTAGCGCCCCCATTCGAGCGCATCGGCGCGCTCGGGCAGCGGCGGCAGGCTGGCGATCTCGACCACGGCTTGCGCCTCGATGCGCAGCTCCTCGTGCTCGCGCAGCACGTTGAAATGATAGACCGCGTTGCCGAAGTGATCGGTGTAGGCATAAAGCTGGGCGCGCGGATTGGTCGTGATCTGGAAATTGCGCAGCGATTGCGGTCCTTCCGAACGCGGCTGCATGCGCAGCTCCATCACGCTCTCGCGCACAGGAGAAGAGTAACGGAAGCGCGTGACATGGCGAATGGAGTAAAACATCGCGGCTCCTAACCTCTCCCGCTTGCGGTAGAGGTCGGAAATGCGAAGCATTTCCGGGTGAGGGAAAGCAGTGCGCGCGACAGGCCCTCACCCGTCTCGCTGCGCTCGCCGACCTCTCCCGCAAGCGGGAGAGGTAAGTTCTGCGGATGTCGTAAAAAATGAGTCATAAAACAGTTTCCGCCCCATACGCGATGTACGACAGATGCACCGAGTCGTGGATCTGCTCGCATTGCTTGGTGATGTCGGCGAGGAAGGGCACGATGGCGCCGCTCATCAATTCCTCGATCTGGCCGAAATCCACCGTCGCCTTCAGCCGGCCGGCGAGGCGCTCGACTCCGGCGCGGCGGGCCGGCGGCGCCGCCATCGCGACGCGCGCCAGCGAATCGCACACCCGGTCGATGGCGAAGCGCACCGAATGGGGGAACTCGCCGTCGAACACCAGGAACTCGGCGATCTTCTCGGGCCGGATTTGCGCGGTGTAGGCGCGGCTATAGGGCTCGAAGGCGGTGCAGAATTTGAGCAGCACCAGCCAGTCGAAATATTTCGGCGCCGTGACGCCGGGGAGCTGGCGGAAATGCAGGTCGAGCAGGCGGCTGATGAGCTGGGCGCGCTCGATATGGCGGCCGAGCTGGATGAAGTACCAGCCTTCGTTGTGGCTGAGCGTCGAATAGATGACGCCTTCGAGGGTGTGGAAGTCCTCCAAGGCCTCGCGGAAGATGCGCGCCGGATGATGGCCCCACACCGCGTCGGTGGTGACCGGCTGCAGCCGCAGATACAGCTTGTTCAGATGCTCCCACACTTCGGTGGAAAGCTGCTCGCGCACCTGGCGCGCATTGTCGCGCGCAAAACGCAGCGAGGCGACCAGCGACGACGGATTGGCGCGGTTGAAGGCGACACCTTGGGTGATGGCATAGGCATCGTGCGCCTTGGGGGCGAATTCCTCGGCCGACAGCGCCTCGACCACGCGGTGCCAGGAGGCATCGGCGTCCTCACGCGTCTGTTCGACCATCGATTCGAGTTTCACCGCCACCAGCCGCGCCGTGTGCTCGCCGCGCTCGATATAGCGCGCCATCCAATA
>CAYXMO010000212.1:0-1303 GCA_964465935.1 uncultured Rhizobium sp. | reverse complement strand
AGCACCCACGTATCCTTCGACCCGCCGCCCTGGCTCGAATTCACCACCAGGCTGCCGCGCTTGAGCGCGACGCGGGTCAGCGCGCCGGGCACGATGGTGGTGTGCTCGCCATGCAGGATGAAGGGGCGCAGGTCGACATGCCGCGCTTCGACGCCGCCGTCGATGAAGGTCGGCGCGGTCGAGAGCTGGATGGTCGGCTGGGCGATGTAGTTGTCGGGGTCGGATTTGATCTTCTGCGCGAAGTCCTCGCGCTCGGCCTTGCTGGCGTGCGGGCCGACCAGCATGCCGTAGCCCCCGCTCTCGCCCACCGCCTTGACCACCAGCTTGTCGAGATTGGCCAGCACATGGCTCAGCGACTTGTCTTCGCGGCACAGATAGGTCTCGACATTGTCGAGGATCGGTTCTTCCGACAGATAATAGCGGATCAGGCGCGGCACATAGGCATAGACCGCCTTGTCGTCGGCGACGCCGGTGCCCAGCGCATTGGCGACGACGACGTTGCCGGCGCGATAGGCGTTGAACAGGCCGGGCACGCCGAGCGACGAATCTTCGCGGAAGATCAGAGGATCGACGAAGTCGTCGTCGATGCGGCGATAGATGACGTCGATGCGTTTGAGGCCGCTGGTGGTGCGGGTGTAGACGACGTTGTCGTTGACCAAGAGGTCGCGGCCTTCGACCAGCTCGACGCCCATCTGGCGCGCCAGGAACGCATGCTCGAAATAGGCCGAGTTGAACACGCCGGGCGTCAGCACCGCGATCGAGACGTCCTCGTGGAACGGCGCCAGGCTGCGCAGCGTCGCCAAAAGCTCGTTGGGATAATGCTCGATCGCGCGCACGCCCATCGAGCGGAACACCGCCGGGAAGGCGCGGCGCACCACGTCGCGGTTAGCCAGCATGTAGGAGACGCCGCTGGGTACCCGCAGATTGTCCTCCAGCACGACGAAATCGCCGGCTTCGTTGCGCACCAGATCGGAGCCGCAGACGTTGACATAGGCGCCGTGCGGCACCGGGATGCCGCGCATCTCGCGGCGGTAATGCTTCGACCCGTAGATCATCGAGCGCGGCACCACGCCGTCCTTCAGCACCCGGCCGTCGCCATAGATGTCGCGCAGGAAGAGATTGAGCACGCGGATGCGCTGCTCCAATCCCTTCTCGATCCGGCCCCACTCCTTCGCCGTGACGATGCGCGGCAGAAGGTCAGTCGGGATGATCCGCTCGGTCGCCTGGTTGTCGTTGTAGACCGTGAAAGTGATGCCCTGGTGCAGGAAGGACAGCTCGCAGGCCTGCTGGCGGCGCAGGAGTT
>CAYXMO010000211.1:0-5897 GCA_964465935.1 uncultured Rhizobium sp. | reverse complement strand
GTCTTTCTCCAGCGCGCCGCCGGCGAGATTGTTGTCTTCGTTCGGGTCCTGCGACAGATCGTAGAGATGGTTGCCGCTGAAGCGCGCCGCCGCCCAATACGGCACCGGATCGCTCTCGTCCCAGGTCTGGCGGATCACCGGCACCTTGCTGCCGGGCATGCGGTCGAGCCGCGCCCGCTCGTCGGGCAGCGGCATCTCCTGCTCGCGGGTGAGGAAATGCGTCGGCATGGTCGACCAGCGGTTCGACCACGCGCCCAGCGGCCGGTTCGCGCCCGCCGGCGCACGGGCATATTTGTGCTTGCCGTCGATATAGTGCACCTCGCGGCCCCACACCCCCGCCAGCAGCCAGTCGCGCACCGACGCAGCCTCGCCCGCCAGCAGCGGCAGCAGCGAGCGGCCATGGCTGCGCTGGCGCACCTTGTCCTCGATGCCGAACAGCGCCGTCAGGGTCGCGAAAATGTCGACGCTGGTGGTCAGCGCGTCGCTGGTCGCGGGCGCGACGCCCGGCGCCGCGATCAGGAACGGGATATGGCCCAGCGTCTCGTACATCGGCACGCCCGGCTTGCCCCAGACGTCCTTCTCGCCCAGATAATGGCCGTGATCGGTGCACAGGATGACGACGGTGTCGTCCCACAAACCCTTGGCGTCGATCTGGTCCAGCACCTTGCCGAGCCAGTGGTCGATCATCGTCAGCTTGGCGCCATAGCGGCGGCGGATCTGCAGCCCTTCGCGCTCTTTCATCACGCCGCGCGTGACGAGACCGACGCCGTAAGGCGGCCAGATCAGCGGCGGCCCGTCCCAATCGGGATCGTAGCGCGTGATGTAGGCATCCGGCGTGTCGAACGGCTCGTGCGGATCGAACTCGTCGACGAACAGAAAGAAGCGCTCATGCGCGCCAGCATTGTCGTTCAGCCAGTTCGCAGCCGCCTGCATGGTGCGCGGCCCGGGAAAGTCGGCTTCGCTTTTGAAATAGCCGCGCGAATTGTCGTAAGGCATGTGGCGCTGAAAGCCGATATGCGGCGAGCCGGCCCAGCTGGGATCGGCCTTGGTCTTCCAGGCGTCGCCTTCGTGGCCGCGCTGGTAGTCCCAGGCGGTGAAGTCGACGTGATAGTTCTCGCCGCCGGTCTCGAACAGATGCGGATGGTCGCTGATCAGCTGGCTGACGACGCCGGCGCGGCGCAAGGGATAGCTGATCGCGTCCTCCCACAGCTCGACCGAGCCCCAGGGCCGCCACAGAAAGTCCCAGGCGCCGCACAGGATGTCGTGCCGCGCCGGCATGCAGGGCAGCGAGGCGGCATAGTGCTTGGTGAAGCGCACCGAGCGCTTGGCGAGGCGGTCGAGATTGGGCGTCGCGAATTCGCGCCCGCCATAGGCGCCGACCATGTGGCGATTGAGACTGTCGAGCAGGATGACGATGGCGTTCTTGGCCGCCGGAACCGGACTCATCGCGCGGGGCTGCGCTCGGCCAGCGCCAGTTTTTTCCATCCGAACGCGACTTCCGGCACCATGTCGCCCATCATCCGCGCCTTGCGCTCGGCGACGCTGCGCCCGCCCATGGTCTCGTAGAAGAAGCGGGCGTTGTTCTTGGCATGGGCCCAGATCACGCAGGAGGTGAAGCCGCGCGCCTTGAGCACCGCGAAAGCGCCGTTCAAAAGCGTGCGCCCGGCGCCGCGCCCGAAATAATTGGGATCGACATAGAGCGTGTAGACCTCGCCGTCATAGCCGAAGCTCTTGTCGCGCGCCGGCCCCAGGCTCGCCATCGCGATCAGGCCGGCCTTGGCGTCCTCGGCGACCAGCACGGTCTCGCGCTTCTGGGCGCGGATCGCGGCGAGCCAGCGCGCCGTCTGGCCCTTGGGCGTCATGGCGCAAAGCAGCGCCGACGACAGCACGCCGGGATAGGTGTCGTGCCAGGATTCGATGTAGATGCGCGCGACCTCCGCGGCATCCTTGGGCCGCGCCACTCTGACGGTGAGCGCGAGATCGTCCATGCGCGAAGCTTCGCGCAACGGCGCGCGCGCGGCAAGCGGGAAATGATCCGCGCCGCGAATGTGACAGCGTTAGCGATCGTATCGGCGACGCCGGTCACGGCGCGCGCGTTCGTCGTCTTCGCACCGGTGGAAAACACCGGCTGGCATTTTGCGCTACCGCAATGCGCCCGTCGCGCTGGCCGTTCATCATTGTGGCGGAAGTGGGCGAGGCGGATGTGTTGAGAATGTCGCGGCCCGAAATTTTATACTCCCGCAATTGCGAAATGCGCGGACCGGCGTACACTCGAATCAAATCAGTCAGGCTTGCCTTGGGGTTAGCACTGAACTGCCGGTTCAGAAGAGGTGACGCAAAGGGGAGGCGGCCGCACCATCGGGTGCGGGCGGTGGCTGTTGCATTGGCTGGTGAACCGAAACTGAAAAGACGGTTAGGCATTCCTTTAACAACCGCGTGAGACGCTGCGAACGGCATGAGAAATTCGGAACACAGCAAGGTGAAGGTGGGTCGGCACTAAACAACACTTGTCAACGCCGGGGGCGCTCCCAACATTCCAAGAGGAGGCCGGCGCAAAGGAGTCAGAGGTATGAGTTCGCTCGACGTCTTTGACATCTTCTCCCGCGATTATGCGCGAGAGCGTTTCGAAACCATGTCCCTGCGCGATTGGCTGCTCGCGGCGCGCGACAACAAGATGCTCTACGCCACGCCGCCCGAGCGCATGGTCGCCGCCATCGGCGAAGCCGAGCTGGTCGACACCGCGCAGGATGCGCGCCTGGCGCGGCTGTTCTCCAACCGCACGATCAAGACCTATCGCGCTTTCGAAGGCTTCTACGGCATGGAAGACACGATCGAGCGGATCGTGGGCTACTTCAAGCACGCCGCCCAGGGCCTCGAGGAGAAGCGCCAGATTCTCTATCTCCTGGGTCCGGTCGGCGGCGGCAAGTCCTCGCTTGCCGAGCGGCTCAAGGATCTGATGGAGGTCCATCCGATCTATGTGCTCAAAGCCGGCGATGCGATCAGCCCGGTGTTCGAATCGCCGCTCGGCCTGTTCCGCTCCGCCGAGCTCGGCAATTTGCTCGCCGAACGCTACGGCATCGAGCGCCACCGCGTCGGCGGCGTGATGAGCCCCTGGGCGGTCAAGCGCCTCGACGAATTCGGCGGCGACATCTCCAAATTCGAGGTCGCCAAGCTCTACCCCAACAAGCTGCGCCAATACGCCATCGCCAAGACCGAGCCGGGCGACGAGAACAACCAGGACATCTCCGCGTTGGTCGGCAAGGTCGATATCCGCAAGCTCGAACATTTCAGCCAGAACGATCCCGACGCCTATTCCTTCTCCGGCGGTTTGTGCAACGCCAACCAGGGCCTGTTGGAATTCGTCGAGATGTTCAAGGCGCCGATCAAGGTGCTGCACCCGCTGCTGACCGCGACCCAGGAAGGCAACTATATCGGCACCGAGACGCTGGGCCCCATCCCGTTCAACGGCACCGTCCTTGCCCATTCCAACGAGGCGGAATGGACGGTGTTCAAGGCCAACCGCAACAACGAGGCCTTCCTCGACCGCATCTGCGTCGTCACCGTGCCCTATTGCCTGCGCGTCACCGAAGAGACCGCGATCTACAAGAAGCTGCTCGACGCCTCCAACCTCGGCGGCACGCCGACCGCGCCGGAGACGCTGGAGATGCTGGCGAAGTTCTGCGTCTCCACGCGCCTGAAGGAGCACGAGAACTCCAACATCACGTCGAAGATGCGCGTCTATGACGGCGAGAAGCTGAAGGACAGCGACCCGAAGGCCAAGACCTTGCAGGAATACAAGGACATGGCCGGCGTCGACGAAGGCATGACCGGCATCTCGACCCGCTTCGCCTACAAGACGCTGTCGGAGACCTTCAACTACGACCACACCGAAGTGGCGGCCGATCCGGTGCACATGATGTTCGTGCTGGAACAGGCGATCAAGCGCGAGCAGTTCCCCGACGACACCGAGAAGAAATATCTCGAATTCATCAAGGCCGAGCTGGCGCCGCGCTATGCCGAGTTCATCGGCAAGGAGATCCAGAAGGCGTATCTCGAATCCTACGGCGAATACGGCCAGAACCTGTTCGACCGCTACATCGCCTATGCCGACGCCTGGATCGAAGACCAGGACTTCAAGGACGCCGACACCGGCCAGCTGCTGAACCGCGAAGCGCTCGACAACGAGCTCAGCAAGATCGAGAAGCCGGCCGGCATCGCCAATCCCAAGGACTTTCGCAACGAAGTCGTGAAGTTCGCGCTGCGCTACCGCGCCCAGAACGACGGCAAGAACCCGGCCTGGACCGCGTATGAGAAGATCCGCTCGGTGATCGAGAAGCGCATGTTCACCCAGGTCGAGGACCTCTTGCCGGTGATCAGCTTCGAGTCCAAGAAGGACAACGAGACCGCGAACAAGCACAACGAGTTCATCAAGCGCATGCTGGCCCGCGGCTACACCCCGCGCCAGGTCCGCCGCCTGGTCGAATGGTACATGCGCGTGAACAAGGCGGGATGAGCCGTCATGGTTCGAGGCTCGCTACGCTCGCACCTCACCATGACGCCTGGCGAGAGCGTCACCCTGAGGTGCGCGCGTAGCGCGCCTCGAAGGGCGACGCGATCCAGATGACCCACTTCGTCGACCGCCGCCTCAATCCCAAGGGCAAGAGCCTGGGCAACCGCCAGCGCTTCCTGCGCCGCGCCCGCACGCAGATTCGCGAAGCGGTGCAGAAGTCCTTGAAGGAATCCGACGTCGCCGATCTCGCCAAGGACCGCAAGATCAAGATCTCGACCAAGGGCACCAAGGAGCCGCGCTTCCGGCTCGATCCGCGCGCCAGCGGCGAGCGCGACTTCGTGCTGCCGGGCAACAAGGAGTTCCTGCCGGGCGACTCCATCGACAAGCCGAAATCGGGCGCCGGGCGCGGCGGCAAGGAGGCCTCGGACTCCGGCGACGGCGAGGACGATTTCGAATTCACCATGACCCAGGAGGAGGTGCTCGACATCTTCTTCGAGGATTTGGAGCTCCCGAACCTCGTGCGCACCACGCTGAAGGAGACGCCGAACAAGGTGTGGCGCCGCGCCGGCATCACGACGTCCGGCTCGCCGACCCAGATCAACCTGCTGCGCACCATGCGCAACTCCTATGGCCGCCGCCTGGCCCTGAAACGCCCCTCGCTCGGCGACATCGCGGCGCTGACGGTGGAGCTGGACGACGCCGAGCGCGCCGATCCGGTCGACAGCGGCAGGATCGCGGCCCTCAAGGAGCAGCTCGCCAAGGCCAACGCCAAGCGCAAATGGGTCGGCTTCATCGATCCCATCGACGTGCGCTTCAACTCCTTCGCCGAGCAGCCGACGCCGACCAGCCAGGCGGTGATGTTCTGCCTGATGGACGTCTCCGGCTCGATGGGCGAGCGCGAGAAGGACCTCGCCAAGCGCTTCTACATGCTGCTGCACCTGTTCCTGAAGCGGCGCTACAAGAAGGTCGACGTCGTCTTCATCCGCCACACCCATGATGCGCAGGAAGTGGACGAGCACGAATTCTTCTATTCGCGCCAATCGGGCGGCACCATCGTCTCGACCGCGCTCGACAAGATGCTGGAGATCCAGCGCGAGCGTTACGCCACCGCCGACTGGAACATCTACGCGGCGCAGGCCTCGGACGGCTACACCCAGAGCGGCGACGCGCGCACCTGCGTCGAGATGCTGAACCAGCAGATCATGCCGCTGTGCCAGTACTACGCCTATATCGAGATCCTCGACGAGCGCGAGATGGAGGTCTTCGCGTCCGAAGACAGCGGCGCCGAGCTGTGGCGCGCCTATCGCACGGTGGCGGAGGAATGGAAGAATTTCGCGACCAAGCGCATCGCCAAGCCGCAGGACATCTTCCCGGTGTTCCACGAGCT
>CAYXMO010000210.1:0-5908 GCA_964465935.1 uncultured Rhizobium sp. | reverse complement strand
CTGGCGCTGCCCTATTGGGACTACACCAAGCCCGATCAGCGCGTCTTCCCGGCGATCTACGCGCCCGAATTCCTCGATCCCGGCAAGAACGAGCCCAACCCGCTGTTCCATCCCAACCGCGAGAAATCCTTCACCAAAGGTCTGCTCGAGATCAGCGCCGCCATCGGCGAAGCGCCTAAGACGGTCGGCGCCACGACCTTCTTCCACGAGGTCGGCATCCCCGGCTTCGGCGGCGATCATCTCGATTCCGATCACACCCAGATCGGCTTACTCGAACAGCGGCCGCACAACGACATCCATCTCGCCTGCGGCGGCGTCATCAACTCGACCAACGGCGCGATGGCGGAAATCACCACCGCCGCCTTCGATCCGGTGTTCTGGGCGCATCACGCCAATGTCGACCGCATGTGGATGGAATGGGCGAGCAAGCCGGGCAAGAGCTGGGGCCCTGTGCCATCGCCGGACTGGTTCGACGAAAAGCCGTGGACCTTCGTCGACGTCGACGGCAGCGAGCATGGGCTCAGCCGCCGCGATGCCATCATGCTGACCGCGGCCTATGACGTCGACTATGCCAGCCAACTTGCCATTCCGCTCGCGGCACCTGCGCCGGAGCCGCCGCCTCCACCTGTCGCCAGCACTGCGCCCAGCGGCGGCGGCGCGGATCGTGCGACAGCGCCGCTCACCGTCGGCGCCGCGCCGCCGCCCAAGCGCAAGCGCGCCAAACCGCCGGCGGAGCGCGAACTCCTCGCCGACAACACGCCCATCGTCGTGACGCCGCACAATGCCGGGCATCGGCTGTTCGGCGACGCGGCTCCGCCGGGCGCGCGCGGTGCCGTCGGCTATGCCCGCGAAGGCAAGCCCGCGGCGGCGGCGCTCAACGCGCCCGAATTGTCCGACCGCAACGCCCGCGTCCTGCTCGAACTCGCCGACATCTCGTTCAAGCTCGTGCCGTCTTCGGGTTTCGCGGTCTATCTGGATTGCGCCGGCCGCGCCGCAACGGACGATCCGGTCGGCCTGATCGATATCTTCGGCGCCACTCATCACGGCATGGACGAGATGGCGGGCATGCATCATCTCAAAGCGACGCAGCGCTTCGACGTGACCGCCGTCGTGCGCCAGGCGCCGGGGCCGTTCACCCTGCGTGTCGAGCCCTACGACCTGCTGGTCAGCCGCGACGGCAAGCCGACGCGCGGCCGCGCCGATGCCGTGACCATCGGATCGGTGCGCTTCGTGGTGCTTACGTCCTGAACCGCGAATAGAGGTCGGCAATGGTCTCGACCGCTTTCACCGCCTCGGCGCGGTCGACGGTTTCGTTGTCGTCGCCATAGCCCTTCATGTCGCCGCCTTCGGTGGCCTGGACGCAGATGCCGTCGCGCCGCGGCAGCACGAACACGCCATTATAGGCGACGCCGTAGTTCACCTCCGGCTGCGGGATCAGCCAGCCGATCTGACCGCGCACCGGCACGACGCTCTCGTCCTTGCACAGCGCCCGCGCGCCGTATCCCGGGCAATTGACGACGACTTTTTCCTTGAGCCGGCCGAGCTCGGCGAGTTCGTGAAATTCCCGCCGCACGAAGGTGCCGCCCGCGCTGAGAAAATCGAGCATCAGCGTATGGCCGTAATCGGCGATGTTGAACATCATCGTCGAGCTGCGGCGCACGAAGCGCGTTGGGAACGGCGTCGAGCCCGGCGGCAGCTCCTGAGCCACCGGCATCAGGTCGCGAATGCGCTCGTGATAAGAGGCGAAGTCCAGCGCCCCCGGTGGTGGCGGCGGTCCGCTGCCCGGCGGCCCGTCGGAGAGAAAATAGCGGTCGTTCCACTCCACCGGATTGCCGGGGAGGCCGAGATAGCGGCGGTAGCGGTGGAACGAGGTGCGCGCCATCTCCTCCCACAATTCGCCGAAGCCCGGCGCGGCCTTGTCGGTCAGTGCGATGCGCGAATCCGGCGTGAAGCTTCCCGTGGCCCGTGCCGAGCGCGTGTCGGGCAGAAGATCGCGGGCATAGATCGTGACCTTGGCGCCGGCCTCCTGCGCCAGGATCGCGGCGGTAAGGCCGAGCGCGCCGCAGCCGACCACGGCGATCTCGCGCGGCGAGTGCTCCATCGCCTTGCGCACCGCGACCGTGCCCGAGCCCCAGGACAGCGACCAGCCGCTGCCACCATGGCCGTAATTGTGCACGACCAACGCCTGCCCGACGTGTTCGGCCTCGATGCGCGGTCCCTGCGCGCGAAACGGGCGCAGGCAGACGGTGATGTCGAACAACCGTTCGGCCCGCGCACGGATCGGCGCCAATGGCGGAACAGCGTCCACGGCGGGCACGGCCGGACCGGCCAACGGCTTCGTGGCGCAGCCACCGAGCGCGCCCAGCGCCGCGAAGCTGCCGGCGGTCTGAAACAGCTTTCGCCGGTCGAGCGCTCTAGCCACGAAATCTCCGGTTGAGCTTGCGCATGCCGCCGATCCAGCGGCCGTAATCGTTGGTCTTGTTGCGCATGTAATCGAGCACTTCGGGATGCGGCAGGATGAGGAATTCCTCCTTCTCGATCGCGCGCAGGCAGGCCTCGGCCACGACCTCCGGCTCCATCATGCCGTCGATGCTGGCGACACCATCGGGATTACCCGCCGTCATCGCGGTGCGCACCGCCTGCGGGCACAGCACCGAAACCTTGATGCCCTGGTCGCCATGCGTGATCGCGAGCCACTCAGCGAGGCCCACTGCCGCGTGCTTGGTCACAGCATAGGGCGCCGAGCCGATCTGCGACAACAGCCCCGCCGCCGACGCCGTCGAGAACAGATAGCCGCCGCCGCGCGCCGCCATGCGCGGCACCAGATGGCGCGCCGCCCAGACATGCGCCATCACATTGATGTCCCAGATGCGATCCCAGCGCTCGTTGGAGACCTCGGCGCCGCCGCCATAGCCGATGCCGGCATTGGAGCAGAACAGGTCGATCGGTCCATGCTCCTTCTCGACTGTATCGATCAGGTGCTTGATGTCGTCTTCCTTGGAGACGTCGGTGGTGAAGGCGACACCGCCGGTCTGCTGCGCCGTCGCTTTCGCGCCTTCGCCGTTGAGGTCGGCGCCGACCACCAGCTTGGCGCCCTCCTTGGCGAAACGCTGCGCCAGCGCCTTGCCGATGCCGCTGGCGGCGCCGGTAATGACCACGATGCGATCCCGGATTTGCATGGCGCTTCCTTCTGTATCCCTGCCCAAAGCATACGGTGTAGGCTCGGCCAACCGCAATTGATGGAGACGCATATGGAAGGCCTTCAACTCCGCTCGCTCGCCACCGACAAGGGCGAACTCGAACTCAGCCTGGCGCGCGTGCCGGTTGCCGATCCCGGACCCGACGAAGTCGTGATCCGCATCGAGGCGACCCCGATCAACCCCTCGGATATCGGTCTGTTGTTCGGCGCCGCCGACATGCGCGCCGCCAAATTCTCCGGTTCCGGCGCGGAGGTGAAAGTCAGCGCACCCATCCCCGAAGCCTATCGCCGCGCCATGGCGGGCCGCATCGGCCAGTCACTTCCGGCCGGCAACGAAGGCGCCGGCACGGTGATCAAGGCGGGCGCCAATGCCCAAGCCTTGATGGGCAGGACGGTGGCCGTCATCGGCGGCGCGATGTACGCGCAGTACCGCACGCTCAAAGCGTCTGACTGCCTGCTGCTGCCGGCCGGCACGACGGCGGCCGAAGGCGCCTCCTGCTTCGTCAACCCGCTGACCGCGCTCGGCATGACCGAGACCATGCGCCGCGAAGGTCACAGCGCTCTGATCCACACCGCGGCGGCGTCGAACCTCGGCCAGATGCTGCAGAAGATCTGCCTCAAAGACGGCATCCAGCTCGTCAATGTCGTGCGCAACGATGCCCAGGCGAAGATTCTGCGCGATATCGGCGCGGTGCACGTCGTCGACTCGTCCAAGGCCTCCTTCATGGAGGATCTCGTTGCGGCGCTGGTCGACACCGGCGCCACCATCGCTTTCGACGCCATCGGCGGCGGCAAGCTCGCCGGCCAGCTGCTCACCGGCATGGAGGTCGCGGCGGTCAAGAAGATGGCTGGCTTCAGCCGTTACGGCTCGACCACCTACAAGCAGGTCTACATCTATGGCGGCCTCGACACAGGTCCGACCGAACTCAACCGCGCCTTCGGCATGTCGTGGGGCCTGGGTGGCTGGCTGCTGACACCGTTCCTGATGAAGATCGGTCCGGCGGAAGGCGAAAAGCTGCGCCAGCGCGTCGCCAGCGAGATCAAGACGACCTTTGCCAGTCACTACACCAAGACCGTCTCGCTCGCCGATGCGCTCAGCCCGGCCGCGATCGCCGCCTACAACCGGCGCGCGACGGGCGAAAAATACCTCGTCAATCCGAACCTCTAGATGGCGATCAAGCTGTACCACTGCCAGGGCGCGCGCTCGGTGCGCCCGCTCTGGACTTTGGAAGAAATGGGCATTCCCTACGAGCTGGAGGCGATGGGCTTTCCGCCGCGCGCCCTGCGCCCGGGTTATCTGGAGATCAACCCGCTCGGCACCGTGCCGACGCTGACCGATGGCGATCTGACGATGACGGAGTCCGCCGGCATCTGCCAGTACCTCGTCGACCGCTACGGCCCGACACCGCTCGGGCTGACGGCAGCGGACAAAGATTACGGTCTTTATCTCAACTGGCTGCATCGCAGCGACGCGACGCTCACCTTCCCGCAGACCATCGTGCTGCGCTACACGCGCCTCGAACCGGAAGAGCGCCGCGTGAAACAGGCGGCCGACGACTACACGCAATGGTTCTTCTCGCGTCTGCGCAGCGTCGAACAGGCGACGGGCGACCGCGAATATCTTTGCGGCGGCCGCTTTACCATTGCCGACATCTGCATCGGGTTCGCGCTCTATCTCGCCGAGACGCTCGGCCTGCGCGCCGGCTTCAAGCCGAACACGGAAGCCTACTACCGGCGCTTGAGCGCCCGCCCGGCCTTTCGGAAGGCGATCGTGCTCTGATCAATCGAGATGTTCGACGTCCGCGTTGATGCCGATCCAAGGGTGCTTGCGCGCTTCGTAGACCGAGAATTTCGGTTCCGGAAATCGCGGGTCGGCAAAGGCGCCGAGTGCGACGGCCGTCACATCGGGCAGGCGGTCGGCCTGATAGTACACGGTCGAGCCGCAGTCCGGACAGAAGTGGAAGGTCAAGCTATTGCCGCTGTCGGCCGTGCGCACATAGCGCATCGCGCGGCCATCGATGGCGACCTGGCTGCTCGGCCAGCGCGCCTGTGCTCCGAATGCGCTGCCGGTGCGTTTCTGGCAGGCGAGGCAATGACATACCGATATCCGTACCGGGTGGCCCTCGCAACTTGCGCGCAGCTGGCCGCAAGAACAGGTCGCAAGCCGTGTCGCCATCCTCTGCCCTCCCTTCGCACCCGCACGCGTGGTTTCGATCTTGAGTATAGCGTCCCGACCCACCTACACTCCATCGTTCCGCGGGCCTGTGTACAAACGTGGCCGCGGTCACGGCGTCGACACTTCCAAACAATCCATTTGGCCATTCGATTTGGAGGCGATGATGCGTAACGGGCTGTTGCCGGTGTTGGCCGGTTCCTTTTTCCTTGCAATTTCGGGCGCTGCGGCGGGGCCGCTGACCTTCGTCAATGTCGGTGCGCCGGCCATCAACTGCGTCTTCTCGCAGCCGGTGGGTGGCAAGTGCACCGTCACCGTGAGCGACAGCGTCGGCACCATCGCCATGCCGTTCGGGGTCACCGGCGTCGGCCGCTTGCAATCGCGCACCTATACCGGCGCGGCCGGAACGCCCGGTGCGGGCCAGACGGCTTATCTCTATCGTGTCGACCTGACGGGCGCCGTCAGCGACGGCGAGGCGCCTTGCGTCACCGACCTCGAAGTGGATTTCGGGCCGGTCACCAAGCTGCCCTATACCG
>CAYXMO010000209.1:0-5914 GCA_964465935.1 uncultured Rhizobium sp. | reverse complement strand
TCCATCCAGTCCATCTGGGCGGAGGCGGAGGTGAGCGCCGCGCAGACAAGGGCGGACGCAAGAAGGATGGATGGAACAAAGCGCATGGAATCCCCCGTCGATCGCGGACGACCATAGCCCAAAATGCCAGTGTCGCGACCCGCTCTCGCACTCACGCCGTTTTGATCCCGTAAGGGCTTTCATAATTCTATGCTTGGGCGAGTCCGCGAGGGGATGGGACATGGCACAGACGCGTAGAGAGATACTTGCCGCCGCAGCAGCTTTGGGCGCCAGCGCCGCCTTCGCAGGCGCGGCGCGCGCCGCCCGCAGCGCGTGGCGCGAGAACCGCGCGATGTATCCGCAAGGCGTCGCCTCCGGCGATCCCGACACGCACAGCGTGCTGCTGTGGACGCGGCGGCCCTATCCGGAGGGCCATGGCCCGGCGCATCTGAAACTCGAAGTCGCCGAGGATTCCGATTTCACACGCATCGTCGCGAAGGCACGCGCGAATTGCCTGCCGGATTCCGGCTGGACGACGCGCGTGCTGGTCGGCGGACTGAAGCCGGCGCGCGAGTACTGGTATCGCTTCACCGACGCGCAGGGGAACGGCAGCCGGGTCGGCCGCACCTTGACCGCGCCGGCACAGGACGACACACGGCCGGTGCGCTTCGCCTTCGTGTCCTGCCAGAACGCCAATCAGGGCGCGATGAACGCTTATCGGCGGATGATCCACGAGGATGAGAACGCCGCGCCGCAGGATCGGCTCGGCTTCGTGCTGCATCTGGGCGACTTCATCTACGAGCTGGTGTGGTATCCCGAGGATCGTCCGAAGGGCTATTTTTTCCGCCATCTGCGCGATGTCGTGCGCTATCCGCACGGCGAGAAGGTTTCCGATTTCCACGTTCCCATCGATGTCGACGACTATCGCGCCTGCTATTGCGGCTATCTGCAGGATCCCGATCTGCAGGACGCACGCGCCCGCTTTCCCTTCGTTCCGATCTGGGACAATCACGAATTCAGCTGGCAGGGCTGGCAGACGTTCCAGCCGCTCGGCGGCAAGGTCCGCAACGCTCAGACGCTCAAGGTCGAGGCGATGCAGGCCTGGTTTGAGTTCCATCCGGCGCGAATCACCAAGCCGTCGCCGTCGCTCGACCGCTTCGACCCGCCGGTCGTCCACAACGCGCCGATCGAGAAGTTCGACGACAACGGGCTCGGCGACGAGCCGAACAACAAGATCGCCCTGGGCGCCCTGACCGGCTATCGCGCGCTGCGCTGGGGACCGCATGTCGACCTGATCATCACCGACCAGCGCAGCTACCGCTCGCAGCACCCACTCGACCACGACGAAACGAACGATCTGGGGTTGGACGATTTTCCGGAATTCGTTCTCGAAGAGGCGGTGCGCATCCTGGACGGGGGACGCGCCTACAATGACGGCAAGCCGCCGGCCACGATTGCTTTCAACGGAAAGAACATCCCGAATTTCCGAAAAGACGCGCCGCCGCAGACCCTGTTGGGCGCGGTGCAGCGCGCCTGGTTCATGGACCGGCTGAAGACCTCGACCGCGACGTGGAAAATCTGGGGCAACACGCAAGCGACGCTCGACGCGCGCGCCGATCCGCAAAACCTGCCCGCGACGTTTCCCAAGCACTGGCCGGCCACGGGCTATGCCAGCTTCGGCGACCGCGATCCCTCCGGCGCCTATACCGAGCGCGCCATGATCTACGACATGGTGGCGCGCGAAGGCATCACCGGCCTTGCCTCGGTGTGCGGCGACCGCCACAGCTTCTGGGCCGGGCTTGCCGCCAAGGGGCTGCCGCCGCTGGCGTTCGAGCCGGTCGGCCTCGCCTTCGTGGGCGGTTCGATCTCGTCCCCGGGAATGGCGGAGGCGCAGGAGTTCGGTATGGCCAAGGACGATCCCTTGCGCCCGCTGTTCGTCGCCGACCTTGCCGATGGGCGCCATCAGGCCGCGGTCAATCTCACGCTGCGGCATGGCGTGCGCTCCGCGCTCGAATATGCGGCGAGCCACGACCTCGCCAAGGCGCATGCGGTATCCAATCCCGACAACGCGCCGCATTTGTCGTTCGTCGACATGGGCGGGCATGGCTATGCCGTGGTCCAGGCGGCGGCCGACAGCCTTGCCGTCGAGTTCGTCTGCATCCCCCGCCCGATCGAGCGGGCGCAAACGCCGGACGGCGGCCCCTTGCGCTACCGCGTCGTCCACAGCGCGAAGCTGTGGGCCAAGGGTGAGCGGCCGGTGCTGGAAACGCGCGTGATCGAGGGTGATGTCGAGCTGGCGATTTAAGGCACATTGGGATCAAACCGAGTCGATTTTGCTCCACCTCGTCATGCTGAGGTGGCCGCGAAGCGGCCCTCGAAGCACGCACGTTCGGCGCAGGCATCCTTCGAGGCTCGCTGCGCTCGCACCTCAGGATGACGGCTAAAGGGCAACTTGATCTCAACACGCTCCAAGGGGCTATAGCGCGGCGCCCCGATGCTGCTATAAGCCCGCCAAATGGGCGGTTAGCTCAGTTGGTAGAGCATATCGTTTACACCGATAGGGTCGGCGGTTCGAGCCCGTCACCGCCCACCAGTCTACGCCGCGCAGCGGCGGAGACTGCCACGGCGTAGTCCGCAGGACGAAGCCGGGCCGGTGCAGATTGCGCGCGGCTTCGCCTTGGCAAGCCACCTTTCGCGAGAGAAGAATGCACGCGATGGTGCTCTGGGAATAATCGCATGTCGGCCTTAAGCGAATGGGACAGCTTCTACATCATCGTCGGGCCTGCGGCCGGGGCGCTTATCGGGTTGCAGTTCGTGGTCATGACGCTGATGGCCGAACGGCCGTCGCCGACGGTCGCCGAGGCCGGCCGTTCCTTCGCCACGCCGACGGTGGTGCATTTCGCCGCCTGCCTGCTGCTGGCGGCGCTGCTGCGGGTGCCGTGGCCGGTTGCAACGCTGGCCACCGGGGCCTGCGGCGCCATCGGCATCGGCGGGCTGATCTATATGTGCGTGCTGGTGGCGCGGATGCGCCGGCAGAGCGCCTATCGCATGGACAACGAGGACCGGTTCTTCCACGTCGTGCTGCCGTTCCTCGGCTATGCCCTGTTGGCGGTTTCCGCGGTGGCGGCACTTCGTTTCTTCGAACTGGCGCTGTTCGGCGCCGGCCTGGCGTCGCTCATCCTGCTGTTCGCCGGCATCCACAATGCATGGGACTCCGTCGCCTATCAGGTCCTGATCCTGCCCAACAAGCGCGCCGAGCCGCCGCCCGAGACGTTTTGAGCCGGATCAATCCGAGCCCACCACGAACTGGTTGCCTTCGCTGTCCTTCATGATGACGAAGCTGCCCCAGGGCTGCTTCTGCGGCGGGCCTTCGAACTCGACGCCGCGCTCGCTGAGCTGGCGGTAGGTGGCGTCGACGTCGTCGCAGGCGATGGAGCAGTTCATCCGCGTGCCGACGCGGCCCTCCTCGCCTTCCATCGTGAACAGCACGATTCGGGTGTCGGCCTTGGCGATGCGCAGCTCGATCCAGCGCTGGCCGCCAGGGCCCATCTGCTGGTCGGTGGCGACCTTGAAGCCGAGCTTCTCGGTGTAGAATTTCAGCGCCCGCTGCTGGTCCTTGACCGGAATGGACATGAATTTGAGATGGGTGATCATGGCGGCGGCTCCTATGGTGGCGGCGCATTGCTAAAGCCGCCGCCCTTGCCCGGGCAAGCATCCCAGCGAATACTATAGCAATGGTTCGTAGAGCGCCGCCGCTGGACGATTACGTGGTCGAGACCCTGATGCCCGACCTTCTGGCGCATGACCGCAGCCCGTCGGCCTTCGTGGTCTACGTCAAGCTGTGGCACGACAGCGGCGGGCCGGGACGGCGGCTGCAGGCCAGCCTGTCGACCCTGGCGGTGGAGACGGGGCTGTCCAAATCCTCGGTCCAGGCGGCGCTCCGGCATCTGCGCAGCCGCGGCTATCTCAGCACCAAGCGGGTCTCGCCGACCGCCATACCGGAGCATTGCGTGCTGGCGCCGTGGCGGCGCTGAGCCGCCATTGCGCCGGCCGGCAAAACCTTCGATAAGGCGCGCGCGGGGCCGGATTGGGAGCGTGGCATGAAGGATATCACCGTCTTCAGCGGACGCGCCCATCCCGAACTTGCCGCCGAAATCTGCCAGCACCTCGGCAAGCCGCTGTCGCCCTCGCGCCTCACCCGCTTCGCCAATGACTGCCTGGAAGTGCAACTGCAGGACAATTGCCGCGAGCGCGACGTCTTCATCGTGCAGCCGGTGTGCGAGCCGGTGCAGGAGCACCTGGTCGAGCTCCTATTGATGTGCAACGCGGCGCGCGGTGCCTCGGCGGCGCGGATCACGGTGGTGATGCCGTTCTATGCCTATGCCCGCTCGGACAAGAAGGACGCGCCGCGCATCTCGCTGGGCGGACGGCTGGTGGCCGACCTGATCGCGACCGCCGGCGCCAACCGGGTGCTGACCATGACGCTGCACTCGCCGCAGGTGCACGGCTTCTTCAGCGTGCCGGTCGACCACCTGCACGCGCTCTACGAGCTGGCCGAGTATTTCAAGCGCTACGACCTCTCCAATGCGGTCGCGGTGTCGCCGGACCTGGGCAACGCCAAGGACACGGCGGCGTTCGCGCGGCGGCTGGGCATCGGCGTCGCGGTCGCGGCCAAGCAGCGCTTCGCCGGCGACAAGGTCGTGATCTCGTCGATCATCGGCGACGTGACGGGCAAGGACGTGATCGTGCTGGACGACGAGATCGCCAAGGGCTCGACCACCATCGAGCTGATGAAGCATCTGCGCGCCGCCAAGGCGCGCACGGTGCGCATCGCCTGCACGCATGGGCTGTTCGCGGCCGGCGCGGCGCAGCGGCTGAGCGACCAGCCCGACGTGCTGGAGATCGTCTGCACCAACACGGTGCCGATCCCGCCGGAAAAGCGCGGCAGCAAGCTGACCGTGCTCTCCATCGCCAAGGCGCTGGCCGACGCGATCCAGCGCACCCATGACGGGGAATCCGTCAGCGCCCTGTTCCACGCCTGACGGCAACAAGCTCTACGTGTTCAGCGAATCCTTGAGCTGCTTGCCGGCGCGGAAGCGCGGCTGCTTGGACGGCTTGATGGTGATCTCTTCGCCGGTCTGCGGGTTGCGGCCCTTGCCGCCGGCCCGGGTCGCGACCACGAACACGCCAAAGCCGGTCAGGCGGACTTCCTCGCCGCCCTTCAGGGTCGCGGCGATCAGGTCGAAAACGCCCTCGACGGCCTTGGCCGAGGCGTTCTTGTCCAGGCCCGTATGGTCGGCCAACTTCTGGATGAGTTCGTTCTTGTTCACGGCGACGGCTCCTTTGCGCGATTCGCTCCAAGAAAGCCGACTGTATGGCCAGTTGGTTCCCGGTCAAACCGAAAAACCCAAGAATTCAGCGGAAAATGAGAAGAAAAAAGGCCCCGGGGCAGCTTCCTGTCCGGGGCCTTTCGATAGGTTAACGGCGCCTTAGTGGGTGACGACCGCGTCGTCGCCGGTCGCCGCCAGCGGCGGGGTGACGACTTCCGGCTCGATCCAGTCGATCGCCTCGGGCTGGCGGGCCAGCGCGACCTTCAGGACTTCGCCGACATTGGAGACCGGGACGATGGTCATGCCGGACTTCACATTGTCCGGGACTTCGGCCAGGTCCTTCTCGTTCTCCTGCGGGATGATCACCGTCTTGATGCCGGCGCGCAGAGCCGCGAGCAGCTTCTCCTTGAGGCCACCGATGGGGAGCGCCCTGCCCCTGAGCGTCACCTCGCCGGTCATCGCCACGTCGCGGCGCACCGGAATGCCGGTGATCACCGAGATGATGGAGGTGGCCATGGCGAGGCCGGCCGACGGGCCGTCCTTGGGCGTCGCGCCTTCGGGCACGTGGACATGGATGTCGACCTTGTCGAACAAGGGCGGCTTGA
>CAYXMO010000208.1:3602-5926 GCA_964465935.1 uncultured Rhizobium sp. | reverse complement strand
CGTCGCGAACTTGATCGCTTCGGTGGTCAGGAACAGCCGCGCCGCCGGCTTGCCGACCATGTCGGCGCCGTCCTTCACGAACTCGCTGACGGCGCCGGTCGCGAACACGATGGTGCCGTTACCGTCGACCTCGAACAGGTAGTCCGCATTGGCGAAGGCAAAGCCCAGGAGGCGGGCGGCATCGATCATGGCAGCCGTCATTGGTAGCGCACACACAGCATCGCGCTACAACTCCTAGGAATGGGTAAAAAGCCGGACTCAGCCGGCTTTACCGTTGCGCAAGGCGGCGCCGAAGGCCGCGAAAATGGCGCGGGATAGGGGATTTTGCGTATAGGCCCATTCTGGGTGCCACTGCACGCCGAAGACGAAGCCCTTGGCGTCCGGCATCGACACCGCCTCGATCTGGCCGTCGGGGGCGGCGGCTTCGACGCGCAGCGCCGGGGCGAGCCGGTCGATGCCCTGGCTGTGCAGCGAGTTTACCGCGAATGTCCGCTCACGGATCATCCCCGCGAGCAGCCCGCCCTCCACCACGGTGACCTCGTGCGCCGGGCCATAGGCGACATCGAGCGGCGCGTCCTTGGGCTCGCGATGATCGCGGCGGCCGGGCACTTCCTCGACATGCTGATAGAGCGTGCCGCCGAAGGCGACGTTGAGCTCCTGAAAACCGCGGCAGATGCAGAGCACCGGCTTGCCCAGCGCGATGGCGGCACGCAGCAGCGGCAGGGCGGTACCGTCGCGATGCTCGTCCTGCAACACGCCGGGACGCGGTGCCGCTCCGCCGTAATATCTGGGCGCGACGTTCGAGGGCGAACCGGTGAACAGCAATCCGTCGACGGCATCGAGAATATCTTCTGCGGCGATCGGCGGTTCGAGCACCGGGATCAGCAGCGGCAGCGCCTCGGCGCCGCCGCGCACCGCTTCGATGTATTTCTCGCCCACGACGTGGAACGGATGCTGCCCGAGCATGCGCCGGTCGCAGGGAAATCCGACGACGGGGCGTCGCGAAGCCATCGATTGAGCCTTTCTGCGACGCTCGCCGTAGCATGTGCGCGTGCCGGCCAGCAAGAATTCGGCCTCTTGACGGTGGCACCATTATGGTGCCAAATCCCCTCGTGGAAAAACGCAAGCCGAGCTTCGATCTGGCGCGGTTCATCGCAGTGTGCGGCGATCCCACCCGGCTCGCGATCACGGACACGGCTTTGAGGACCGCAGCCGAGATCGGCTTCGGCAGAAACGAGATAACCCAAACCATCAAGGCGATGAAGGCGAAGCATTTCCAAAAGTCGATGACCAGTTACGGCGATCACCGCCGCTGGCAGGACGTCTACAACGTTCCGTCTCAGGGCATGGTGCTGTACGTGAAATTCACCGACGACATCGTTACCCAGTTCACGGTGTTGTCCTTCAAGGAGCGATGAGTTGAGCCAGACCCATATTCATCCCGTGACCGGTGAGCGGCTCAAGCGCGATACGCGGCCCTTCATCGTGCGCTATCGCGACCTCGAACGCACCGTCGATCTGCCTGGCTGGTATCCCGCCAAGCGCGGCGGCGAGAGCCTGCATGTCGGCGATGACATGGCCGCCGCGGATGTGGCGTTGGCCGAAATGAAGGCCGAGTGTCAGGGTGTCCTGAAGCCGGCTGAGATCCGCGCCATCCGGCTGCGGCTGAAGCTCTCGCAGCGCAAGGCAAGCGAGTTGCTCGGCGGCGGCCCGCGCGCTTTTCAAAAATACGAGTCCGGCGAAGTCCTCGTCAGCCGCCCCATGACTCAATTGCTGCGCCTGCTCGATCGCGATCCCAGGCGGCTTGCGGAACTGGAGCGCCCGTCGGCCGCCTAAGGCCCCTGCACCTTCAGGCTGTCCTTGGTGGGCAGCGCGAACAGGTCGGGCGCCAGCGCCGGGCCGGGCACCAGGCCGGTCAGCGCCACCGTAGTGCTCAGCCCCTGGTCGTCGACCACCGTCCATTGCCGCAATTCGTAGTCCGGCTCGGAGAACACGATCGCCATATTGGCCTTGGTGCGCGTCGTGCTGGAGCGCATAGCGATCACGATCGCGCCTTGCTGATGCGCGACGCTGATGAGGTGATGATCGCGTCTGAGATCGATCTTGTCGGCGAGCAGAAAGCGCAGCGGCGTGTCCGACAGCGAATAGCGGTCGACGGTCGCGAGCCGCCGGTTGGCGACGGCGACGGTGCTGCCGTCGGACACGATCAGGGTCGGCGACGGCGGCTTGTACTCGAAGCGGATCTTGCCGGGCTTGGACAGAAAAAACCTGCCCTCGTCCATCCCGCCATTGGGATCGATCTGGTAGAAGCCGCCCTTCAGCGT
>CAYXMO010000208.1:0-3502 GCA_964465935.1 uncultured Rhizobium sp. | reverse complement strand
TGCCCTCGTCCATCCCGCCATTGGGATCGATCTGGTAGAAGCCGCCCTTCAGCGTCGCGATGCCGTTGAGATAGGCGCTGATCGCGTCGAGCTCGACCTTGTCGGCATCGCTCACCGGCGCCGGGCGCGGCGGCGCGAAGCCCAGCGAAACGGGCGCGGCGAAAACCAGCAGCAGGACAAGGGCGAAACGGCGCATGCCCGGTGTCTTATCCGGCCTTTGTGGCGGTAGCTAGGCCGCTTCGCCCTGCGCGGCGCGGCGGGCCTCGGCCATGTGCGGACACAGCCCGTCGATCAAGAGGTTCATCACGCCTTCGAGCTCGCGTTCGAGCTTGGGCAGCGTCAGCTTCGACCACAGCTGCGGGTAGCGGAATTTCATCGTCGCGGCCTGCACCATCTCGGCGGTGAATTCCTTGTCGTCCATCTTGAACTCGCCGCGGCGCTCGGCCTCGTCGAGCAGCTCGATCAGGATCTTGCGCTCGTTCTCCAGCATCCAGTTGGCGAATTTCGGCCGCTCCTGGCTGATCACCCGCGCCATCTCGTAGGCGCGCGGGTCCTTTTCGAGCTTGTGATAGGTGCGGCGCAGCTCCTCGAACAGCAATTGATGCAGGCGCTCGCGCGCATCCTTGCCGGGCTGGATCGCGATCTTGCGCAGATGTTCGAGATGCTTGGCATAGTCCTCGGTCGCGATCGCCTCGGCGATGTCGAGCTTGCCCGGGAAGAAGCGATAGAGATTGCCCGGCGACATGGCGCAGTCGCCGGCGACTTCGGCCATCGTCGTCTTGGCGTAGCCGAAATGCGAAAAGCGCTTCTTGGCGGCGTCGACGATCTGGTCGCGAACGGTGTCTTTTTCTGCCATCTGCTGTTTCCTACCCAAGCGTTGTTCTTCTTGTGGGGACGAACATAGTCACGATTTCTGAATAATCAACAAATCGTTCAATCTTCCAGCCGGGAACCGGGCCTCCGGAAATGACAGATAATTCATTGAGTACAGATACTTATGGGACTATCGGCGTGGTCGGCGGCGGCGCCTGGGGAACCGCTCTGGCGCTGGTGGCCGCGCAAGCCGGGGCAAAAACCCTGCTCTGGGCCCGGGAATCGGAGGTGGTCGATTCGATCAACCGGACCCATGAGAACACACGTTTCCTGCCCGGCGTCGCGCTGCCCCGGACCATCGCCGCGACCGGCGACCTGGCGGCGGCGGCCGGCGCCGAGGCGCTCCTGCTGGCCGTCCCGGCGCAGCATTTGCGCGCCAGCCTGACGACGCTTGCGCCGCTGGTGGCGCCGGGGACGCCGCTGATGCTGTGCGCCAAGGGCATCGAGCGCGGCAGCGGTCTGCTGCTGACCGAAGTGCTTGCCGAGTTGGTGCCGCAATGCGAGCCGGCGATCCTGTCGGGTCCTTCTTTCGCGCACGATGTCGGCGTCGGCCTGCCGACCGCCGTGACCATCGCGGCGAAAATCGCGGTGGCGCAGCGCCTGCAGGCAAGTCTGGCGCAGGCACAGTTTCGTCCCTACGCCAGCGACGATCTCGCCGGTGTCGCGCTCGGCGGCGCGGCCAAGAATGTCTATGCCATCGGCTGCGGCGCCGCCGACGGCCTCGGCCTGGGCGAAAGCGCGCGTGCCGCGCTTCTGACCCGCAGCTTCGCCGAGTTGGCGCGCCTGGGCGAAGCCTTGGGCGCGCGCGCCGAAACGCTGATGGGACTTTCCGGCCTCGGCGATCTCGTCCTCACCGCCTCCAGCCCGTCGTCGCGCAATTTCGCCTTCGGCCGCCAGCTCGGCTTGGGCAAGACGGTCGGCGACCTGCGCCGGCCCGGCACGCCGCTGGCCGAAGGCGTCGAGACCGCGCCGGCCCTGGTGGCGCGGGCACGGCGCCATGGCGTCGAGCTCCCCATCGCGGAAACCATTGCCGCGATTTTGGCTGGCGCTTTGGCGCCCGCTGCCGCATTGGATCGGCTGATGCGCCGGCCGCTCAGGCCGGAATGAAGGGATCGGCATGGGTTGGCGTGGTTGCGCGGCGGTGGTGCTGTACCTGCTCGCCGCGGCGGGCGGCGGCGCGCAAGCGCGCGAGAAGCCGGACAGCTATAATCCCGACGTCGTCGAAGGCGACTGGATCAAGCCCGCCGACATCGTGTTCATCGGCGATTCGGAAAGCCTCGGCTATTTCGGGGCCCAGCTCTACCGCTCGCTGACGGGCGAAACCGATCCCAAATCCGGCAAGCCGCTCAAAGTGTGGAGCTTCTGGACCTGCGGCTCGGACGCTGCCGGCTGGATCAGCGGCGGCGTCTCCTATTGCGGCATCAGGACCTGCAACGCCGCCGGCGACTGCGCCCGCGATCACGGCCCGCTCGACCGGCCCGGCCGCGTCCGCTATGCCTCGCTGCGCAGCTACCTGGCGCGCATCCATCCGCGCGTCACCATCCTGTCGCTCGGCTCCAACATGATCTCGCTGCGCGCCGGCGAATTCCACGGCTATTACGGCACCTATCTGGCGCAGGTCGGGCGCCTGGTCCGCGACGTCGCCGCCGGCGGCAGCCAGTGCCTGTGGATCGGTCCGCCCCAGGCCTCGCTCAAGACCAAGCCGCTGGCCGATTACGAGCGGTTCGTCGCCGATCTGGGCAAGGCGGCACGCGGCGCCGGTTGCGCCTATGTCGACAGCAATCCCTTGAGCGACCGCAAATATGTGCTGCACAGCGACTCGGAAGGAATCCACTATCAAGGCGCCGGCGAGATCGCCTGGGAGACCCGGGTCTGGGCGCAGCTGAGACCGCTGCTGAAAGGCCTGCTGATGCGCTAAGCTCCCGGCAACACGGGAGAAGCCATGCTGTTCGTCGTCACCGCCATCGACAAGGAAAACGCCCTCGCGCTGCGCCTGGCGACGCGCGAGGCGCATTTCGCCTATGCCCGCGAGACCGGCGTCATCAAGCTGGGCGGGCCGTTCCTGAACGCGAAAGACGAGATGGCGGGCAGCCTGATCATCTTCGAAGCCGCCGATCTCGACGCCGCCAAGGCCTGGCATGCCAACGATCCCTATGTGAAAGCGGGAGTGTTCGCGCAGTCCGAGGTGCGGCCCTGGAAGCTCACCTTCAATCCGATCGACGCGAAATTCTAAAAGAGCCGAGGCGACGATGAATTACTGGCTGTTCAAGACCGAAGCCGAGACCTTTTCCTGGGCCATGCAGAAGGGCCGCGGCGCCAAAGGCGAGCCGTGGAGCGGCGTGCGCAACTACGCCGCCGCCAAGAACATGAAGGCGATGAAGAAGGGCGATCTGGGCTTTTTCTATCACACCGGCGACGAGAAGCAGATCGTCGGCATCGTCGAAGTCATCGGCGAGTACCGCCCCGATCCGACCGACGAGACCGCCAGGTTCGGCCTGGTCGACGTCAAGGCGGTGAAGGACGTGCCCAATCCTGTCACGCTCGCCGCGATCAAGGCCGACGCCAAGCTCAAGGACATGGTGCTGGTCAAGGAGGCGCGGCTGTCGGTGCAGGCGGTCAAGCCGGAGGA
>CAYXMO010000207.1:0-5930 GCA_964465935.1 uncultured Rhizobium sp. | reverse complement strand
TTCGCGGAACGGCTTGGCGGCGTGCGGCACGAGGTCGAAACGCTCGATCAGCATGTCGACGCGCTTCTTGCGCAGCGCCGCCGACATGCCGAAATAGCCGCCCATCCAGTCGACGATGTTGCGCGCATTGGCGAAGGGATCGACGTTGAATTCCTGCGGGCTGAGACCGATCAGCTTGCGCGCTTCGCGATAGTTGGCGACGGCATCGACGCCGAACACCTTGATCGTGCCCGAGGTCGGGTTCGAGATGCCGGTGACGCAGTGGATGGTCGTCGACTTGCCGGCGCCGTTGGGGCCGAGAAAGCCGAAGAAGTCGCCGGGCTGGATGGTGAGCGAAACATCTTCGACGGCGACGGTGCCGCCGCGATAGACCTTGCGGAGATGGGAGATTTCGAGCGCTGGTGTCATGAGTCGGAAGAACTATACCGCCTGCCCGGCCCTTGTCACTCGCCATGGCCGCATGAGGGTTATTCCTCAGCGCTTGTCGCGCACGATCGGCGCGCCCCAGCTGTGCTGCGGCGGCAGCGCCGGCGGCTTGCCGCCGGGAACCATCGGACGCTCGCCGAAGCTGCCACTGCTGATCAGCCGGTCGTAGAGCACGATGGCGCCGGCCATGCCGACATTGATCGAGAACTTCATCGGGATTTTCACCACGAACTCGCAGCGCGATAGCATCGCCGGCGAGATCGAATGGCGCTCGGCGCCGAATAGGTATGCGGCGCGCTGTGGATGGCGGAAGCGCGGCAGCTCGACCGCGTCCTCGGTGATCTCGACGCCGACCATGCGGCAGCCCATCGGCAGGCGGACATCGGCCGCCGCCTTGTAGGAATAGAACGGCAGCGCGCCCTGGGTGCGCGCGGTATCGGAATTGGCGTCGGAAAGCTTGAGCTGCGGGCTGACGCTGAAGAAGAAGCTTGCGCCGAACGCGTTCGCGATGCGCATAAGATTGCCCAGATTCATCGGCTTGGAGATGCCGTCGACGCCGACTCCAAAATATCCCCGCATTTCTTCCCCCTCCGCCCTTCGCACCTAACGGTGCTACGGGCACCTCCCCCGCCAGCGCTTCGCGCGCCGTGGAGGCGGACCTGTGCTTGCCGATAGTGCTATATAGAATCCATGATCAATCCCATTCTAGTCGAGATCACCCGCGGCGGCCTTGTCGAGAGCGTGCATCGCGGCGCCGTTGCCGTCGCGGACGCGTCGGGCAGGCTGCTGCTGGCGCTGGGCGACGTGACGGCGCCGGTCTATTCGCGCTCGTCCTTGAAGCCGATGCAGGCGATGGTGCTGGTCGAGTCCGGCGCCGCCGAGGCGTTCGGATTGGCGGACGAGGATATTTCGCTCGCTTGTGCCTCGCACTCCGGCGAACCGATGCATACCGGGCGCGTCGCGGCCTGGCTGGCGCGGATCGGACTTGGCGAGCACGATCTTGCCTGCGGCGCGCATCCGTCGAGGAACGAGACGGTCGCCGAGGCGATGATCCGCGCCGGCGAGAAGCCGACGCGCCTGTTCAACAACTGCTCGGGCAAGCACACCGGCTTTCTCACCGTGGCGCGGCACTGGGATATCGCGACGCAGGGCTATGAAAAGCCCGAGCATCCGGTGCAGCGCGCCGTCGCCGCGGTGCTGCGCGATCTGTCGGGCGCGGACGATCTGCCTTACGGCATCGACGGCTGCGCCGCGCCGAACTTCGCGACCTCGCTCACAGAATTCGCCCGCGCGGCGGCGAAGATGGCCAGGCCCGACGCGCTGGAGAAGCCGCGCGCCGACGCGGCGCGGCGGATCATCGGCGCGATGATCGCGTATCCCGAACTGATGAGCGGCACCGGGCGCGCCTGCGCCACACTGATCCGCGCCAGCGGCGGACGGGCGGCGGTCAAGACCGGCGCGGAGGGCTTCTTCGGCGGCTGGCTACCCGGATTGGGTGCCGGCATCGCGATCAAGATCGACGACGGCGCCGGGCGCGCGGCGGAGACGGCGATCGCGGCCGTGCTCAACCATCTGGGATTGTTGGGCGACGCGGCGCACGGCATCCTGCGCGCGCCGGTGCTCAACACGCGCGGCGCGGCGGTGGGCGAGCGGCGTCCGGCAGCAGCGTTGTATGAAATTTCGTTGACCTGACCAGCAACCGTCCTGTTTGAATGTACTTGAACCGAAAAACGCCCTAGCCTTCTATCAAGGCTGACCTTGTTGCGTTCCGGCCGTTCACCCCGCGACAAGAGGCCTTTCCATGACGCTCCGCATTGCGGCCGACGCGCCGCTGCCCGGCATCGAGCACATCGTGGTGCTGATGCTGGAAAACCGTTCCTTCGACAACGTGCTGGGCCGGCTCTATGAGCCGTCGGACGGGTTCTGGGGCACCGCGCCCGACAAATACAGCAACAGGTTCATGCACGATCTCAAGGAGTACAGGGTCTACGCGAACAACAAGGTCGCGTCCGGCAACGCGCCCTTCATCACACCCAAGAAAGTCCCCGACGAGTTCTTCGGCGGCATGACCCACCAGATTTTCGGTTATCCCGAGGGCGCCACGCCGGACATGTCGGGCTTCGCGCAGAACTACCACGACTTTCACGGGTTCACCACGATCGACGATGTCGGCGACGTGATGTTCCACTTCGAGCCCGGCCAGATGCACATCAGCAACTTTCTCGCGCGCAGCTATGCGGTGTGCGACCAGTGGTTCGCCTCCGGTCCGGTGCAGACCTTTCCCAACCGGATGTTCTGCCATTGCGGCACGCCGGGCCTCAAGGACGGCGGCAAGGCGATGCTCGACGACACCGATTATGGCTTCCGCGAGAAGACCTATGACGGCGCGATCAGCGACAAGTGCATTTTCGAGCTTCTGGATGGCCGCCAGCGTTGGAACCCGGCCGCCTGGAAAGTGTATTTCCACGACACGATGTTCTCGATCATCAACGACTATGTGAACCAGGCCTGGCAGTACGAGTCGCCGTGTCTTTCGAGCTTCGACCGGACGTCCTACACGCTGCCCTATGGTTCGACGTTCCTGGACGATTTGCGCAACGACGCCCTGCCCGCCTATGCCTTCATCGAGCCGCGCTATTTCGACGACTACGACAAATCGGGCAATCCGCCGAACTGCAACCATCCGGGCGGCGGCAGCCACGTAATTCCGGCGCATGGCACGCCGATCGACGTGAAAAACGGCGAAGCGCTGGTGCTGGAGATATTCCTGAACCTGATCGCCTATCCCAAGATCTTCGCCAAGACGCTGTTCATCATCACCTATGACGAGCATGGCGGGATCTACGACCACGTCGCACCCAACACCGAGCGCTTTGCCGCGGCGGCGCCGTCGCCCTTCAGCAAGAAGCCGCCGAATTTCGACTATTCGCGCTTCGGCGTGCGGGTGCCGGCGATCTTCTGCCATCCCTCCATTGCGCCCGGCACGATCTACCGCCCCGCGAAGCCGACATCGGGCGCCTACCACCCGTTCGACCACACCAGCATCATCGCCACGCTGCGCGCCCAGTTCGCGCTCGGCGGGGCGCTGACGCCGCGCGATGCGGCGGCGCCGATCTTCGCCGGTCTGGTCAACCAGAACACGGCGCCGCGCGCCGCGCTCGACCTTGCGCCGCTGAAGGCGTTTCAGGCGCAGATGGCGGTTCCCAATCCGCTCGGCGGCCCGCGGCTCACGCGCGAGGAGATGCAGGCGCGGATGGCGGCCATCCTGCGCGCAAAGGCGCGGCCGGCCTAATAGCCGCCGTGCTCGCCGTCGCCATCGTGATGCTCGGCCGCATGCGTCGTCATCGGACCGCTATAGGGCTCGACCGCCGTG
Organism: uncultured Rhizobium sp.; assembly: GCA_964465935.1. Classification (GTDB taxonomy): domain Bacteria; phylum Pseudomonadota; class Alphaproteobacteria; order Micropepsales; family Micropepsaceae; genus Rhizomicrobium. The sequence continues at coordinate 2,131 of CAYXMO010000207.1, read as the reverse complement.
ATGGCGCAGCGGCCGCCGATGCCCTGGTGGGTCACGATGATGTCGCCGGTCTCGACGCAGCTCAGGCCCGTCGCCCCCGGCGAGCGGATCACCAGCGCCTCGCTGAAGCGGAAGCCCGAGCAGGTGCCGATCAGCTTCAGCAGCGCCTTCTGGTGGCGGTAGTTCTCCAGCACGATCTGGCGGTCGTTCAGCGCCGTCCAGTTGCGGATGTCGTCCTGGCGGATGCAGACGCGGTCGCGGGCGAAGGCCGGCGCCGCGGTGATGCACAGCGCGGCGGCGAGCAGAAGCGGTTTCCTCATGGCTTGCAATCCTCAAACATGCGGTCCCTCGCGAAGTTGTAAACGCCGGGCGTCCCGCTTTCGATCCCGTCAGGAGTGGCCCTTGCGCGGCATCGGGCCGTCATAGGGCTCGACCGAGAGGATCGAGCAGCGGCCGGGCTCGCCGGCCCAGTCGGTGAACACATCGTCGCCGGGCACGATGCAACTGGCGTTGGATTCGAGCGGACCGGTGATCCGGAACGAATCGTAGGTGCCGAAGCCCTCGCAGCTGCCGTTCATCTTCAGCAGCACGCGGCGATGGGCGTAGTTCTCCAGGATCAGCTGCTTGCGGGCGGGGCTGGACCAGCCGCGGATGTCGTTGCGGCGGATGCAGGTGGCGCTGTCGGCGGCGGCGGCCGAGCCGGCGAGAAGCGTCAGGCCGCAAAGGGCGATGAGAAGCGTGCGCATGGCGTTGCGTCCAAAGGGGCGTCCTTATTATACGCGCAGGCGCGCGGTTTTTCTCCCGGTCTTTGCGCCAACCCGCCCTTCGCTTATGGTCTGGCCTTACAATCTATCCATACAAAGTAAGCCATCGGGAGAATCGCCATGAAAGCCATGCTGTGCACCCATTACGGCCCGCCGGAGGAGATGGAGCTGCGCGAGCTGCCCTCGCCGGCGCCGGGCAAGAACCAGGTGCTGATTTCGGTCAAAGCCTGCGGCGTCAACTTCCCCGACGTGCTGATGCTGGCCGACAAATACCAGTTCAAGCCCGCCCTGCCTTTCCCGCCGGGCGGCGAAGTCGCTGGCGTGGTCAAGACGCTGGGCGAAGGGGTCGAGCACCTGAAGGTCGGCGACCGTGTCGCGGTGTCGATGGGCAATGGCGGCTTCGCGGAGGAAGTGCTGGCCGATGCGCGCCGCTGCGTGCCGGTGCCGGCCAATGTGAGCTTCGAAGTCGCCAGCGCCTTCATCGTGACCTACGGCACCTCCTATCACGCGCTCAAGGACCGGGCACGGCTGAAAGCCGGCGAGCACCTGGTGGTGCTGGGCGCGGCGGGCGGCGTCGGACTGTCGGCGGTCGAGCTCGGCGTCGCGATGGGCGCCAAGGTGATCGCCGGCGCCTCGAGCCAGGAGAAGGTCGATCTCGCGGTCAAGCACGGCGCCACCGCCGGTTTCGTCTATCCCAAGCTGCCGCTGTCGCGCGACCAGCAGAAGGCGATGTCCGACAAGATCAAGGAGCTGACCGGCGGCCAGGGCGCCGACGTGCTCTACGATCCCATCGGCGATCAATATGCCGAGCCGGCGCTGCGCGCGATGAACTGGGAAGGGCGCTATCTCGTGATCGGCTTCGCCGCCGGCGAGATTCCGAAAATCCCGCTCAACCTGACGCTGCTCAAGGGCTGCGACGTGCAGGGCGTGTTCTGGGGCGCCTATACCGGGCGCAACCCGAAGGCGGCGAACGACGCGCTCAAGGAGATCATGGCGATGATCGCCGGCGGCAAGCTGAAGCCCGACGTCTCGGCGGCGTTCCCGTTGGCTGAGGCCGGCAAATCCATCCGTATGCTGATGGACCGCAAGGCGATGGGCAAGGTCGTGGTGACGATGGGCTAGCCCCGGCTGAACCACGCCAGCAGGCCGACCGCCACCGCCATCAGCGCGGTGGCGAGCCAGCCCAGCGTCTTCAGCCACAAGGGTAGCTTCAGCCCGCCGCCGGAGACCACGATCATCATCGCCGCCATGATCGGCACCGCGACGACGCCGTTGATCACCGCGCTCCAGAACAGCATGGCGATGGGATCGATGGCGGTCAGCGTCAGGGCGGCGCCGGCCAGCGTCGCGGCGCTGACGATGGCGTAGAAGCCGATGGCGCGGTTGGC
>CAYXMO010000206.1:0-5943 GCA_964465935.1 uncultured Rhizobium sp. | reverse complement strand
CCTGGCGGCCTCGGCGCCGCGCTCGCCGCCGCCGCGCTGGCCGCCGGCGCCGCGCTCGGCTTCGGCCTCGATCTCTCCGACATTCGCTGCCACAAGGATCGCGCCGCCGCGCTCGGCCTCGCCGACGGCAGCGAGATCGCCGCCCGCGCCGTGATCTCGACGCTCGACCTTAAGCGCACCTTCCTCTCGCTGTTCGCCTGGAGCGCGCTGCCGCCGCCGGTGGTCAAGCAGATCGGCCAGTTCCGCAGCGCCGGCGCCTGCGCCCGGCTTCTCGTCGCGCTCGCCGCGCCGCCGCGGCTGAGCGCCGATCTCCTGCGCCGCCCGCTTCACGTCATGCCCGACCTCGCCCAGCGTCTCGAAGCCCACAGCGCCTGGCGCAGCGGCGTGCTGGCGCCGCATCTGCCGCTGACCTTGCGCTTCGAATCGGCGGTCGATCCCGGCCTCGCGCCACCGGGCGGCGCCGTCTTGAGCGTCACCATCGCCGGCGTGCCGCACACCTTGTTCGACGGCGTCTGGACCCACGACAAGCGCCTGCGCCTGATCGCCCAGACGCTCGCCGCCATCGAGCATGTCCTGCCCGGCCTCGCCGCCAGCGTGCTCGCCACCGAGCTCGTCACGCCGCCCGACATCGAAGCGGCGCTCGGCGTCACCGCCGGCGATCTCGGCGGCGGCGAGATCGCGCCCGACCAGATGTTCGCCTACCGCCCCGGCTTCATGTCCAAGAGCCCGCGCACGCCGGTCGCCGGCCTCTATCTGGCGGGACCGTCTTCGGCGGCGGGACCGCTGGGCACCTGCGTCGCCGGCGCCGTCGCGGCGCAGGCGGTGCTCGCCGATCTCGCAAGCGGGGCGCTGCCATGAGCGAGCGTGTCGACGCAGCGGTGATCGGCGGCGGCGTCAACGGCCTTGCCGCCGCGGCGCTGCTCGCCAAGGCCGGGCTCAAGACGCTGCTGCTGGAGCAGACGGCGTCGGCCGCGGTGTCCGGCGGCGAACCGGCCTTGCGCGCGCTCGATCCGCGCCTCGTCAAGGAGCTGAAGCTCGCCCGCCACGGACTCAAATTCGCCGTCCGCGATCTTGCCCTTGGCGTGTCGCGCCCCGGCGCTCCGCCCGCCGTGATTGCCCGCGACCGCCACGCCACCTCCCGCAGCCTCGCGATGCTTTCACCGGCCGACGCCGCCGCCTTTGCGCCCTTCCAGCGCGAACGCTTCGCCTTGGCGCGCGCGCTGCGGCCCGTCTGGTGGGACGGCGCTCCGGCGAGCGAAGCCGTCGCCGCGCTCAAATCGGCGCAGCGCGATCTGTTCGAGCGGCTCTGCGTCACCAGCGCCGCCTCCTGGCTGAGCGCGGTGTTCGAATCCGAAGCGCTCAAGGCCGCGCTCGCTTTCGACGCCGTGTCCGCCGGTTTTGCGCCGTCCGAGCCCGGCTCGGCGCTGGCGCTGCTATGGACGGCGGCGCAGGAGATGTGCGGCCGGCAAGGCGCCGTCGCGATCCCGCGCGGCGGCGAAGGCGGCCTGGTGCAGGCGCTGCTCCAATCGGCGCAGAGCACCGGCGCCAGACTGCGTCCCGAGGCCACCGTCACGCGCCTGCTGATCGACCGCTTCGGCGTCCACGGCCTCGAACTCGCCGCCGGCGAGCAGATCGAGGTGCCGCTGGTGCTCTCGGCCTTGAGCCGCGCCCGCACGCTCGAAAGTCTGGTGCCGCCCGCCGCGGGCGGCCTCGGCGCGGCGCGCGGCGCGCAGCGTCCGGCTGCCGCCATCGGCGCGGCGACGCTCGTCTTCGGTCTCAACCGGCCTGTCGATCTTGGCGGCCGCCGCAGCATCGTCGCCGAGCGGCTGGAGAGCTATGAGACCGCGCTCGCCGCCGCGCGGCTCGGCCGCCTGCCGGCGGAGCCCGTGCTCGAGCTGATCCAGCCGCCCGCCGAAGGCGCCACCGCGCCGCTCGCCAGCCGCATCCAGCTTTTCGCCACCGTCTGGCCGGTGCCGAGCGGTCCTGGCCTGGGGCCTCTCGCCGACACCGTCACCGCGATGCTGGCGCGCCAAGTGCCCGGCTTCGCCGCCGCCAGCTGCGACGTCCTCGCCCCGCGCCTCGCCGCGCCCTCGGTCGAGCGCCTGCTCGCCCCGGCGCAGCAGCGCAATGCGACGCCCATTCATGGCCTCTTTCTCTGCGGCGGCGATGCCGAACCCGCCGACGCGATCTCAGGCCGTGCCGCCCGCCACGCCGCTCACGCAGCGCTCGCCCTGCACCGGGGAGGCGCGCGATGAGCCTGGCGACGCCGTTCCATGCCCGCACTGCGCCGGCCAACCGCGCCAATCTCTGGGCCCAGCGCGGCGGCTTCACGCTGCCGCGGGCGTTCGAGGATGCCGAGCGTGAAGCCCTCGCTGCCCGCTTCGGTGTCGTGGTCAGTGACATCTCCTGGCGCTGGCGCGTCGTGCTCGAAGGCGCCCGGATGCGCGAACTGGTGCAGCGCCTCTTCACCAAGGACGCCGCCGCGCTCACCCCCGGCCAGGCGCTGAAAGCGCTGTGGCTGAGCGACGGCGGCGGCGTGCGCGGCGCCGGCGTCGTCGCGCGCCATGGGCGGCAAACTTTCCAGCTCACCGCTGCCGCGCCGGACGCCGAGTGGATCGCGAACGCCGCCGCCCTGTTCGGCGCCACCATGCACGACGTAACGCGGGAGGAAGGCGGCCTCGCCCTCATCGGTCCTTATGCGGCAAGGCTGGTCACGGTGCTCGGCCTCGATCCCGCGCTCGAGCCGCTGAGCTTCCGCAAGCTCTCCTGGCGCGGCCTCGAAATCACCCTGTCGCGCTTCGGCGAGCATGGCGGCTACGAAGTATGGTGCAAGGCAGCCGACGCGCCGGCGCTGTGGGACGGCATCGTCCGTGCCGGCGGATTTTTCGCGCTGGCGCTTGCCGGCCTCGACGCGATGGACACGCTCGATCTCGAAGCCGGCGTGCCGCGCCCCGGCCGCGACTATGACGGCGCGACAACCGGCGACGCGTCGGCGCCGCTGGCCGGCGAATTGCGCCTCGGCTCGCTGATCGATCCCGAGCACGCCGACTTCAACGGCGCCAAACCCGCGCTCGCCGCCAAGCCGAAGCGCAAGCTCGTCGGCATCGCGCTCGACAGCGCCACGCCCGCGCCGTTCACGCCGCTGTTTGCGGGCGGCGCCGTCGTCGGCCGCACCTTGAGTTCGCGCTATTCGCCGGCGCTGCGCCGCGCCATCGCACTCGCCCAGCTCGACGAAGGCTTCGGCGGCGCCGGTCTCAGCCTCACCTTGCCGCCGTCGCGCCATCTTCTCCTGCCAACCGTGACAGCAGCGCACGTCGTGGACTTGCCATTCCTCACCGCCCCCGATCCAATCGCACCATGAAGCACGCAGGCCCCAAGGCGCTGGACCGGATCGAGCCGTTGCTCGCACGGATCCGCGCTCACGCCGCGCTGAAGGAGAAGTCGCGCGGCTGCTTCTATCTGGGCGGCAAGGGCTTCCTGCATTTCCACGAGCATGGCGAAGACGAGCTCTATGCCGATATCGGCCTTGGACGTAGCTTCGACCGCCTGCCGGCGATGACCGCCGCCCAGCACAAGGCCATCCTGGCACGCACCGCCAAGGAACTGGCCGACGGAAAAGCCAAACCCAGGCGTTGAATTTCGCGCAGGCGTTGGCGACAGTCGGACCGGAATGACGATGGATCCGGATGCCGATCTGGTTCGCCGCGTGGGCCTGGGCGACCGCGCCGCGGCGCAGGCCCTGATGGCGCGTCATCTGCCTCGAATGTTGGCGCTGTCGCGGCGCATGCTGTCCGACCCAGTCGAAGCCGAAGATGCGGTGCAGGACGCTTTCATCCAGCTATGGACCCACGCCGCGCGCTGGGAGCCGGGCCGCGCCAAGTTCGGCACCTGGCTGTACCGCGTCACTTTGAACAAGTGTTACGACCGGCTGCGCCGCCGCCCCACCGCGCCGCTGGAAGCCGCCGCCCAGGCCGAGGATCCGGCCCCCGGACCGGATGCCAGCCTGCAGAATGCCGCGATTGCCGTGCAGATCGAGGCGGCGCTGGCCGCCCTGCCGGAGCGCCAGCGCGCCGCCATCCAGCTTTGCCACTATCAGGACTGCGGCAATATCGAAGCGGCGGAGATTCTGGGGATCAGCGTTGAAGCCTTGGAATCGCTTCTGGCGCGGGGCCGCCGGGCGCTCCGGGCCCGGCTGGAACACCTGAAGGACGGTTGAGAGGAAAGAACCGATGGACGATCACGAGAGCGTCGAGGAGGCCGCCAGGCTCGACCGCCTGCTGGCGCAGGCTGTTGCCCCAGCCGTGCCGGCGGCGCTGGAGCGGCGCATCCTTGCCGATTTCGACCGCGTGCGGAGGCACGCAGACATCGAACCGTTGAGCGCCCGCTGGACCTGGGCGAAGGCCTTGCGCCGGATCGCCGACGCGGTGTGGCCGGACGCGCCGCTGTGGCAGCCGGCCGTCGCGTTCGGTCTCGCGCTGATGATCGGCACCGGCGTCGCCGCGTTCGCGCCGCTCGACATCCCGCAGCAGGACGACGCCAGCGCCACCGTCTTCGCGCTCGACGCGCCGCCCGACACCGACGCCGGACAAGGCCTCTGACATGACCGACGCCGTCTCGCCGCCGCGCCGCCGCTCCTGGCTGCTCATCGTCTCGCTCTGCCTCAACATCGCGCTGGTGCCGGTGATCGCCGCCGTTGTCATCCGCGCCTTGCACCGCGACACCGCGATCGGCTCGGGCGGCGTGCTGGCGCCGCGCTCGGTGATGGCTGCGATCCCGGACGAGCGGGCGCCCATCCAGAAAGTAATCGACGCGCACAGCGCCAAGATCACGGCGTTGCGCCAAGCCTCGATCCGCACCCGCCGCGAGGCCTTCGCCGTCCTCGCCGCGCCCGACTACACACCGGAGAAGTTCGCGGCCGCGCTCGCCGCCGTCACCGACGCCGATCATGCGCTCGAAGCGGAGTCCGTCGCGATGATGAGCGACAGCCTCGCCAAGCTGACCCCGGCCGAGCGCGCCGCGCTGGTGGAGAAGGTCCGCAAGCGCAACCGCTCCTGGCTCTGGCGCATGTTCAAGCCGAAGGAGAGATGACCTCTCCCGCGAGCGGGAGAGGACGCAAAAGCTTGCACTTAGCGGAGCACTTGCGGAGCTAAGTGCTTAGCTTTTGCTAGGTGAGGGGCAATGGCGTGGAGCAACGCTCTGTCCGACTTCCCCTCACCCGAAAATCGCCTCGCAATTTTCGACCTCTCCCGCAAGCGGGAGAGGTGTTGTTTCACAGCCCCGCTCTGATCTCCGTCCAGTCATTCACGATCCGATCCTTGTCCTTCAGCCGGCGCTGGAAGATGCCGCTCTTGAGGAAGGTCTCGATGTCGCGCGTCAGGCCCAGATTCTCGAACGTCGCGTTGCTCACATGTGTCAGCGCCGCCGCGTTGGCCGGCTCGTCGCCGATATGCTCGATCGTGTATTGCGCCGCCGTGTCGGCGAGCGACGAGTCGATCAGCGCCAGCGCCTTGGCTTCGTCCGCCGGGTCCTTGTGCATCGTAAGGCCGCAGACATAGGTGAACATCCCGCCCGGCGGGTTCATATAGGCGACCGGCTTGCCCTCCTTGTGCAGCGTCGAATAGACGATGCGCCACGACATCGCCGCCACGATCTCGCCGGAGGCGAGCCCCTGCGTCAGCGCCGTGTCTTCGCTCGACACCAGCCGCGACTGCTTCACCACTTCGCGCAGCTTGGCCTTCACCAGCTCCCACTGCGCCGGCGTCATGGTGTAGGCGTCGACCCCGATCATATGGGCGATGAACGGGATCGTGTCGTCGACGCCGTCCAGCACCGAGACGCGGCCCTTGTATTTGGGATCGAACAGGATGTTCCAGCTCTGCGACTTGACGTATTCCGGCGCCAGATCGGTGCGGAAGGTGATCGAGGTGTTGCCCCAGTAATGCG
>CAYXMO010000205.1:0-5983 GCA_964465935.1 uncultured Rhizobium sp. | reverse complement strand
AGCCGATCGAGTTGGAGAGCAGCGGCGGCAGCCGGTCGTAAGCGCCGAAGCTGAGCGGATACTGCACGACCTTGTCCATGCCGACCGCTTGCGCGAGGCGGATGGTCATCAGGTTGCGCGACAGCTCGATGCCGCGGCGCAGGGTCGTCATGCCGAGGAAGTGGCGCTCGAAGTTCTTGGGGCGCCAGATATGGCCGGAGCCGTCGTTCATCTCGAACGGCGCGTCGAGCACTTTGGACACCGGCGTGTAGCCGTTGTCGAGCGCGGCGGCGTAGACGAAGGGCTTGAACGACGAACCGGTCTGGCGCATCGCCTGGAAGGCGCGGTCGTATTGGCTGGACGCGTAGGAGAAGCCGCCGGAGAGCGCCAGGACGCGGCCGGTGTGCGGGTCCATCGCGACGATGCCGCCATTGATCTCGGGCACCTGGCGCAGGCCGTAGCCGGCGCCGCTGTCGAGCTTCTCGACATAGACGACGTCGCCGATCTTGAAGACGTCTCCCGGCTTGGACGGCGGCGGGCCGCCATAGGGCGAGTTCTTGAACTGGCGGTGCGCCCAGGTGATCTCACTCCACGGGATGGTGCCGGTGGTGCCGTCGCCCAGTCCGATGGTCGTGCTGTTGCCGTCCATGCCGAGGACCACCGCGACCTGCCAGCTCTCGACGCCGGACTGATTCTCGACCGCCTTGAGCGTGTCCCTCCAATTGCCGCCGGTGGCGATGTTGGCGAAGGCGCCGCGCCAGCCATGGCGGCGGTCGTAGCGCACCAGCCCGGCGCGCAGCGCGTTCACCGCGTAGTTCTGCAGCGTGGTGTCGAGGGTGGAACGGACCTGGAGGCCGCCGTCATAGAGCGCCTGCTCGCCGTAGCGGGCATAGAGCTGGCGGCGGACTTCCTCGACGAAATAGTCGGCGTCCTGGGTCTGCGAGCCGACGGCGCGGGTCTGGGTGATCAGCGGCTCGGCCTGGGCGGCGCGCGCCTGCGCCGCCGTGATGTAGCCGTTCTCCTCCATCTGGCCGATGACCCAGTTGCGGCGGTCGAGCGCGGCCTGATGGAAGCGCACCGGGTCGTAGCCGGCCGGCGCCTTGGGCAGCGCGGCGAGGAAGGCGACCTCGGCGATGTCGAGCTGGTCGAGCGACTTGCCGAAATAGTTCAGCGCCGCGGCGGCGACGCCGTAGGAGTTCTCGCCGAGATAAATCTCGTTGAGATAGAGCTCGAGAATCTTCTCTTTCGAATAGGTCGCGTCGATGCGGATGGCGAGGATCGCTTCGCGAATCTTGCGGCTGAACTTGACGTCGGAATTGAGCAGGAAGTTCTTGGCGACCTGCTGGGTGATGGTCGAGGCGCCCTCCAGCCGCTTGTGCTGGAAGATGTTGAAGATGTCCTTGATCGCGGCGCGCATGATGCCCGACGGGTCGATGCCGGGATGGTTGTAGAAGTTCTTGTCCTCGGCCGAGGTGAAGGCTTCGGTGATCAGCTTGGGCACGAAGGCGATGGGCACGAAGATGCGGCGCTCGCGGGCGTATTCGCCGAGCAGCGAGCCGTCGCCGGCATAGACACGGGTGGTGACCGGCGGGGTGTAGTCGCGCAGGGCCTCGACGCTGGGCAGGTCCCGGGTCACGGCATAGATGTAGATCACGCCGCCGAGCACGCCCGCGGCGGCGACCACGCCGATGCCAAGACCGATGTAAAGCAGGATGCGGCGCCACATGCGCGGGTTCGTCCCTCTCAAGGCTGCTTTCTTATCGGCCGATTGTGGCGCTGGGAAGGTATATCAATAACTTACCCTCCCCTTGAGGGAGGGTCGACAAAATCGAGCGAAGCGAAGATTTTTCGGGGCGGGGTCATAGCGCGGTGCCGGACCCCTCCCCCAAATTTGCAAGTGCAAATTTGGACCCTCCCTCAAGGGGAGGGTGAATCTCATGGGAAACCGGCGGTTGCCGTGGTCCCAAAAAAGCCGTCGACCGCGCTGGCGACGGCCTTGGCCACCCCGTTGCGCCAGCGCACCGTGTTCATCTGGCCGGCGTCGCCCTCGTTGGAGAGGTAGCCCAGCTCGATCAGGACGGCCGGCACGTCCGGCGCCTTGAGGACGACGAAGCCGGCGGAGCGGTGCGGCTGACGCGGCAAAATGTCCGTCGCCGCCGACAGCAGGGTCACGGCGCCCTGGGCGAAGCGTGACGAGCGGTTCATGGTGTCGCGCTGGGCGAGGCTGAGCAGGATCGGCGCCACGGTCGAGTTCCCGCCGCCCAGGTCGACCCCGGCGATGACGTCGGACTGATTCTCCTTGCGGGCGAGCGCCGCGGCTTCGCGGTCGGAACCGGACTCCGAGAGGGTGTAGATCGACAATCCGTTGACGCTGGCATCGGGGTTCGAGTCGGCGTGCAGCGAGATGAAGAGGTCGGCATGCCAGGAGCGGGCGATGTTCACGCGCTCCTTGAGCGGGATGTAGACGTCGGTATCGCGGGTGAGATGGACCGTGTAATTGGCGCGGCGGACGAGCTCGCGGCCGAGCCGCAGCGCTTCATCCAATACGAGATCTTTCTCCATCAAGCCATTGACGCCGCTGGTTCCGGAGTCGATTCCGCCATGGCCGGCGTCGATCACGATGACGCGTTTTTCCGGCGCGGCAGGCAGCGGCGACGGCGCCGGCGGCAGCGAAGCCAGTTGCTCGGCGGCGGCTTCACGGGCTTTCAGGTCGGCCGGCCAGCCGGCATGGCGGTCGAACAGGTCGGGCGTCGTCGGCTTGAGGTCGATGACCACACGGTAGCCGTAGCCGCCGCTGGGCGGCAGGACGCGCGGATCGCTCACCGTCATCGGGGTGTTGAGATCGATCACGAAACGCGAATTGCCCGGGCGGAACAGCCCATAGCGGTAGCTCTTCACGGCGCCCAAGCCGGTCGGGCGCGGAGCGCCGTCGAGATGCCATTGCACCGCCGGCATGTCGATCACCACCCGATTTGGGTTTGAGAGCGTGAACACCCGCATGGCGACGGGATCGGACATCTCGACCACGAAGCGGGTCAGGTCGGCGTGCTCGCCGATGCGGGCGCCCATGACGATGGGGGCCGGGCCGGCGGGCGGCTTGGGGCCCGGCTTGGCGCCTGGGATGGGAGGCTGGGCTGGATCCTGGAGGATATGGGCGATCAGGTCGTCGGCGGCCTGGGTGGCGGAAGGCTGGGCAAAGGCCGCCCCGGCGAGAGCGCCGGCGGCCACAAGACCTGAAATCACGGCCAGACGGCGATTCATCGGCATAGCCCACGCAGATTAAGGGAAACTGGCCGTAAACCATTTAGGAATCCTTAGCGTCTAGGGTGTTTACGGTGAAACCCAGGGTTCCTCTTGCCGTTGAGGCACCGGAACCCTACAACGTGCTCATGCTGCGCCGGCCGGTCACAGGGGTGACCGGAGTGGTAGGTGCGGTGGTCCGGAGATCGCGGCCGATAGCCCATTAGGGGTCGTGCCGCCGCAATCCCTCCATTGCAGCAGCGCCCGAAAGCCGGCCCGGCCGGCGAAAAAGTTTAGTCTTGTGATGACCGACACAGCGCGAGCCCTTTCCCCCGACCCCGCAGCAAGGCTGCAGGCGGCGGCGCGGCGGCGCATGTCCCCAACAATGCGGTCCAACCTTTCCCCGGCGCTTGCCAGCGCGGGACGTTGCCGGCCGCGCGGAGAACCCTATGCCCAAGCGCATGCTTATCGACGCCAGTCACCCGGAAGAGACCCGGGTCGTCGTTCTCGACGGTAACAAGGTCGAGGAATTCGATTTCGAGGCCGCGGCCAAGCGGCCGCTCAAAGGCAACATCTATCTCGCCAAGGTGACGCGCGTGGAGCCGTCGCTGCAGGCGGCGTTCGTCGAGTATGGCGGCAACCGCCAGGGCTTCCTCGCCTTCTCGGAAATCCATCCCGACTATTACCAGATCCCGATTGCCGACCGGCAGGCGCTGATCGCCGAGCAGGAGGCCGAAGCCCGCCGCCGCTCCGAGGACGACATCGAATCCTTCGAAATCACCTCCGGCCCCAAGCCGCCGATCGAGGACGACGAGGAAGAAACCGGCGAGACCGCCGAAGCCGCGCCCGCCGGCGACGAGCAGCCCGCGGCGGAGGCCGACGCCTTGCCGACCGAAGACGGGGCCGAGATGCCGCCGCCGGTCGAAACCGCCAATGGCGACGATCATGAAGACGTCTTCGAGCATCGCGGCGCCGCCGCCGACGAGGATGACGAAGACGAGGACGACGAGGAAGCGCCGCACGAGCACGTGCAGGGCCCCGATCATGTCCATCACAGCCCGGAAGACGAGGAGATCGACGCGGTCGCGGCGGCGGAGGTCCAGGCCGGCGTGGTCGACGAGCAGACCGTCGCGGCCTCCGCCGCGCATGTTCCGGGCGAGGACGGCGTTCATGTCGACACCCCGGCGCCCGAGATCACCGAGAACATCCCCGACATCCAGACCGCTTCGGAGCAACCCATCGAGGGCGAGCACCCCGCCGCCGACGATCAGCCGGCGCAGCCACTGCAGGCGCACAAACCGTCGCAGCGCTGGGTCCGCCGCCGCCACTACAAGATCCAGGAAGTCATCAAGCGCCGCCAGATCATCCTGGTGCAGGTCGTCAAGGAAGAACGCGGCAACAAGGGCGCGGCGCTGACGACGTATCTGTCGCTGGCGGGACGCTATTGCGTGCTGATGCCCAACACGCCGCGCGGCGGCGGCATCTCGCGCAAGATCACCAATATGAGCGACCGCAAGCGCTTGAAGAGCGCGGCGCAGGCGCTGGAACTGCCCGAGGGCATGGGCCTGATCATCCGCACCGCGGGCGAGAACCGCACCAAGGTCGAGATCAAGCGCGACTACGAATACCTGCTGCGCATGTGGGACACGATCCGCGAGACGACGCTCAATTCCATCGCGCCGGCCAACGTCTATGAGGAAGGCGACATCATCAAGCGCGCCATCCGCGACCTCTACAACAAGGACGTTGCCGAGATCGTGGTCGAGGGCGAGGCGGGCTACCGCAACGCCAAGGACTTCATGCGCATGCTGATGCCGACGCATGCCAAGAACGTCAAGCCGTTCCAGGAGCCGGTGCCGCTCTATCAGCGCTACCACATCGAAGCGCAGCTCGACGCCATGTTCTCGCCGACCGTGACGCTGCGCTCGGGCGGCTACATCGTGATCAACCAGACCGAGGCGCTGGTCTCGATCGACGTGAACTCCGGCCGCGCCACGCGGGAACATTCCATCGAGGAGACGGCGCGCAAGACCAATCTGGAAGCCGCCGAGGAGATCGGGCGGCAGCTGCGGCTGCGCGACCTCGCGGGCCTGATCGTCATCGACTTCATCGACATGGAAGACGGGCGCAACGACCGCGACGTCGAGAAGCGCATCCGCGACGCGGTCAAGAACGACCGCGCCCGCATCCAGATCGGCAAGATCAGCCAGTTCGGGCTTCTCGAAATGAGCCGCCAGCGCCTGCGCGCCGGCGTGATCGCGGGCTCGACCGTGGCCTGCCCGCATTGCGGCGGCCAGGGCATCGTGCGCTCGGTCGAGTCGACCTCGCTGCGCGTGCTGCGCGGCCTGGAGGAAGAAGCCCAGAAGCAGCGCGCCGAGGGACTGACGGTGAAGGTCGCCGGCGACGTCGCGATCTACACGCTGAACCAGAAGCGCCGCGAGCTGTCGCGGCTGGAAAGCGAATATGCGATCACGATCAATTTCGAGCCCAAGGCCGAGCTGATGGCGGGCGCGTTCGAGATCGACCGCGTCGGCCACCGCAACCCGGAAGACTTCCCGCGTCCGGTCCCGGCCGCGATCACCGAACCGGTGATGGAAGAAGAAGAACTCGACATCGCCGAGGAAGAAGAGCTCGACGAGGAAGACCAAGCCATTGCCGATGCCGAAGAAGCGCCGGCGGAATCCGAACAGCCGCAGCAGCCGCGCCGCGAACGCGAAGACGGCGAACGCGACGGCGGACGCCGCCGGCGCCGCCGCGGCGGGCG
>CAYXMO010000204.1:4898-6014 GCA_964465935.1 uncultured Rhizobium sp. | reverse complement strand
GGCCCGAAGCCATGCGGCTGGAACATGACCAGCAGCCGGCCGGGGAAGTCGTGCAAAGTAGCCAGTGTCGCGGCGATCTTGTCGGCGTTGTGCGCGAAGTCGTCGATCACGGTGATGCCGCCGGCGGTGCCGGCGACGTCGAGGCGGCGCTTGACGCCGGTAAAGCGGCCGAGCGCGTTCGCGGCGTCCGCCAGGCTCACGCCGGCGGCCCGCGCCGCGCCGATCGCGGCGAGCGCGTTGGAGACATTGTGGCGGCCGGGCACCTGCATCCGTACGTGCACGGACGCAGCGGCGTTGCGCTCGCCCAAATTGAAGGCGATGCCGTCGGGCAAGGGTTCGATGTCGCGCGCCAGCAGGTCGGCCTTGCTGTCGCTGAGGCTGTAGGTCAGGCGGCGGGCGCGCGGCAGTTCGGCGGCGAGCGCCGCGGTCTCCTCATTGTCGAGGTTGAGGATCGCGATCTCGGATTTGGCGGCGAAGGCGCGGAACAGATCGCGCAGCTCGTCCATCGATTTGTGATCGAGCGCGACATTGTTCAGCACCGCGACGCGGGGATGATAGCGCGCGATCGAGCCGTCGCTCTCGTCGACCTCGCTGACGAAGATGTCGCTCTTGCCGACCAGGGCGCTGGCGAAAGGCGCGCCGGGCGTCGCGAAATTCTTCATCACGGCGCCGTTCATCACCGTGGGATCGAGGCCGCAATCGAAAAGGATCCAGCCGATCATGCCGGTGGTGGTCGATTTGCCGCTGGTGCCGGCGACGCCGATGGCGTTGGGTGCTTCGTTGAAAAGCTGCGACAAGAGTTCGGCGCGCAGCATCAGCGTGGCGCCCACGCGCTGCGCGGCGACCACGTCGGGGATCGTGCCTTCGACCGCCGCCGAGGTCACCACGATGGTCTCGGGGCCGCTAACGCCGCTGCCGTCCTGCGGAAAGAGCGCGATGCCGTGGTGGCGCAGGTAATCGAACTTCGCGCCAAGCCGCCCCTGGTCGAGGGCGCGGTCAGAGCCCGACACCGTCTTGCCGCGCGTCTTGAGAATCAGCGCCAGGGGCAGCATGCCGCTGCCGCCGATGCCGCAGAAGAAATAGGGCCTGTCTGATGCCATCGCCGGACGCTATAAG
>CAYXMO010000204.1:0-4798 GCA_964465935.1 uncultured Rhizobium sp. | reverse complement strand
TGAAGATCGGCGTCGTCGCACCCGCCTCGCGGCTTGAGCCGGAGACCGCCGAACGCGTCGCGGCGCTGGCGGCGTCGGCGTTTCCCGGCCGGGTCGAGATCGTCTTTCATCCGCAATGTTTCCTGTCGTCCGGCCATTTCGCGGGCGACGACGCGGCGCGGGCGGCGGCGTTTCTCGACTTCGCCAACGACGCGGCGTTCGCGCATCTGTGGTTCGCCCGCGGCGGCTATGGCTCGGGACGGATCGCGCGCGCCGTTCTCGACGGACTTTCGCCGGCGGCGAAGAACAAGACCTATATGGGCTACAGCGACGGCGGCTTCTTGCTCGCAGGGCTTTACCGCGCCGGCCATCGCGTCGCGCACGGACCGATCCCGCACGATATCAGGCGCGACGGCGGCGAGGCGGCGGTGACGCGGGCGCTGTCCTGGCTGATCGATGGCGATCGGCGCGCGCTCGAACCCTCGCTGGACGGCAAGATGCCTGCGGCCGCGCTCAATCTCACCATCCTGAGCAAGCTGATCGGCACGCCGTGGCTGCCCGATCTTGGCGGTCATGTGCTGATGCTGGAGGAAGTGTCCGAGCATCTCTACGCCATCGACCGGCTGATGTTCCACGTCACCGCGCATGATGCGATCCGCAAGGTCGCCGGCATCCGGCTGGGGCGTGTCAGCGACGTGCCGCAAAACGATCCGCCTTTCGGCCAGACGCCGGAAGAGATCGTGCGCCACTGGTGCGCCGCCGCCGGCATCGCCTTCCTCGGCGCCGCCGACATCGGCCACGATGCCGGCAACAAGGTGGTGCCGTTCGGATGACCTTGATCGTGCTGCACCTGCTGCTGTGGAACGCCGCCAGCGTGGCGCTGTGCTTCTTCGTGCTGTGGCTGATTGCGCAGCGGCTGCGCGACGTCAGCTTCGTCGATTCGTGGTGGGCGCTCGGCATGGTGGTGCTGGCATGGACCAGTTTCTTCGCCAGCGGTGCGCCGAGCGCCCGCAAGGTGGTGCTGCTGGCGCTGTGCACCGCCTGGGGCGCGCGGCTGGGCGTCTATCTGCTGTGGCGCTGGCGCAGTCACGGACCCGACCGGCGCTACCAGACCATGGCGGGCAAGGCGCACAGCGAGCGCGGCATGAGCTTCGGCCGCTGGTCGGCGCAGGAGGTGTTCGCGCTGCAGGCGCCGCTGCAATTCGTCGTCGCGCTGCCGGTGCAGCTCGGCGTGCTGGGCGCTGCTCCGCTCGGCCCGCTGGCGGCGGCCGGCATCGTGCTGGCGGCGCTCGGCATCGTGTTCGAAAGTGTCGGCGACGCGCAGCTGGTGGCGTTCAAAGCCGATCCCGCCAACCGCGAGCGCGTGCTCGACACCGGATTGTGGCGCTATACCCGTCATCCCAACTATTTCGGCGATTGCTGCGTGTGGTGGGGATTGTGGCTGGTCGCGGCGGAAGGCGGCTGGATCGGCGCGGTGTCGGTTGCCGGCCCGCTGCTGCTGACCTTCCTGCTGACGCGCTGGAGCGGCATGCCGACCATCGAAGGCCGCATGAAGCGCAAGAAGCCGGGCTATGACGACTACGTCCGCCGCACGCCGGCCTTCGTGCCGTGGATTCCTAGATCACCCCGTCCCGGATGAACTTGCGGTCCGCCCACACCGCATGCGTGCCGCTGCACAGCTTGTGCGGCAGGGCGATGCGGCAGACGGGGCCGTCCTGGATGCGCCGCGCGTCCAGCAAAACGCATTCCGACGTGCCGGTGTTCTCGTCGGTGACGAAGCTCACCAGATAGCCGTCGTCTTCGTCTGTCGCGCCCAGGCGCGGCGCGAACGGCGCTTCGCTGCCATAGCGGCCTTCGCCCAGTTCGTAGCTCCAGCTCTCGCCGGTCTTCAGGTCGTGCTTGACGAAGCCGCGGAACAGGAACCAGCCGGGCACCGATAGTGTCGAATAGCCGTAGCGATAGGGCAGCCCGGCATAGCGCGCATTGATCATGCCGAATTCCAGGATGCGGTCGTCGAGATGGCCTTCGCTTGTCTTGCCGGTCTTCAGGTTGAAGCGCCAGCGATGCAGCTTGGACTTGAAGCTGTATTCGTCGAGATAGCCCATCATGTGCTCATAGCCGGGCGGCGCGTCCTTCTTCGGGCCCGGCGTCGGCACCTCCTGGAAATAGCCGTCGAGCACGACCTCGTCGCCGTCCTCGTAGGCGTTGAGCCAGTGCAGCACATAGGTCGGCGCGGCCTCGAACCAACGCACATCCTCTGTCTTGCCATGGCGCGGCACCAGCGCGAAGCGCGACGGCAGGCCCTTATGTTCGCGCACCGCATGGACGTTCTTCTTCAAGAGCTCGGCGTCCCAGAACACCGGCATGTCGTTGAGGATGGCGTAGTGCTGCGTGAACGCCATGTCGTGCGGCAGGCGCGGGCCCGCGAGCGGGATCGGGATGTAGTTGGTGAGCTTGTTGTGGCGGTCGACCTCGCCGTAATGCAGATAAGGCGCGTGCTTGGAATAGTTGAAGAACATAAGTTCGCCGCTGCGCTCGTCGACCTTGGGATGCGCGCTGATGCCGTCGATCGGCACCCAGGGCTCGACGCCCGATTGCGCCAGCGTCTGCGGATCGAGGCGGTAGCCCTCGCCGCACTGGTAGAAGGTCGAGAGCGCCTTGCCGGCATGCACGACGACGTCGGTCGAGGAGGAATCCTTCAGCCAGCCATGCGCACCGTAACCCGGGCGCTTGGCCAGATGCACCGGATCGGCCAGTCCGCCCCACAGCGAGCCGCCGGCTTCCTGCTCGGCATCGAAGCAGCGGGTGCGCACGAAGCGGTTGCGGTACTGGGCGCGGCCGTGCGCGAAATCGATCTGGTGGATCATGCCGTCGCCGTCGAAGGGGTGGAAGCGGCCGAGCGGCTGGTGGATCTGGTTCTCGGTGTTGCGCAGATAGACGCCGTCGATGTCGGCGGGGATTTTGCCGGCGATGACGTCGAGGTCGAAAGCGTCGACCTCCTCATGCAGCGGCGTCCAGGCGCCGTTGAGATAGGGATGGTTGCTCGGCTTCAGCGAGGTCTTGATGGCGGGAAGTTTCTCGACGCGCATGAACTTTCATCCCTGCTGAGTTGTCATGGCCCGCAAAAGCGGGCCATCCAGGTGACGATGGCACATTATTCCAAGTTCGCTCTCAGCCAAAATCTTTGACTTGGAGCAAGACTTCAACTGGATGGCCCGCTTTTGCGGGCCATGACACGTTGGGAAGGAGAAAGTTCAATTCCCCGATACCGAATCGACATGTCCAAACAGGTCTTCCAGCCGCGCCAGCATCGCGGGCGGCAGCGGGCCGCGGGTGATCGAGGCGGCGTTTTCCTTCAGGTGCTCGATGCTGCCGGTGCCGGTCAGCACGATGTCGATGCCGGGCTCGTGGCGGCAGAAACGGTAGGCGGCATCGACGATGCCTTCGGTTCCGTCTTTGAGGAAACCCAAAGGATCGGCGGCGTCGAATTTGCCGCGCTTGAGCTGGCCGGCCTTATCGATCTGGTCGAGCGCTTCCTTGAGGCCTTCGGGATTGGAAAGCGCCCGGCGCACCGCGAACATGTCCTGCACGCCGACCTTATGCGCCTGCGTCAGGCGCAAAACATTGCGCCGCGCCGACGGGTTGAGCAGGTTGAAGCCGGCCATCACCACGTCCCACACCCCGGTCGGGACCGCGGCGCTCAGCATCTTGTGATCGGTGTCGCTGGCGAAATGCTCGGTGATGCCGAGGAAGCGGATCTTGCCCTGTTCCTTGGCTTTCAGCAGCGCCGGCACGATCTCGGCCGCGACATAGCCGAGCTGCGCGTGCACGATGCCGTGCAGATTGTAGAGATCGACATAGTCGGTGCGCAGGCGGTTCAGGTTCTTGTCGAGTTGTTCGAGAACCTGGGCGCCGGTGTAAGGCACCGCTTTGGGCTCGCCCCAGGGCAGGATCGCGGTCTTGGTCGAGATGTAGACTTGCTCGCGCCGCCCGCGCACCGCTTCGCCGACGATCTTCTCGGTGCCGTAGGCGGCCGCGGTGTCGATCCAGTTGATGCCCATATCGAGCGCGGCCCGCACCACCGCGACGCTCTGCTCGGCGGTGTTGCCGTAAGCCTGGCCGAGCCGGCTATGCCCGCCGCAGCCCAACCCGGCGACGCTGACATTGAGCCCGGTGCGGCCAAGGGTCGTGTACTGCATGCGGCAAGCATAGCGCTTCCGCCGCCGCGAGAGCGAGTCAGGTCCCGCAGCTCTGCGTGCATTCGCCGCCGCATTGCGAATACGAAGGTTGGGCCATGCAGCCGCAGCCGCCATATTCGCGCTTGAGGCGTTCCAGATGCGCGTCGAGCGCGGCGCGCACGATCTGATGCCGGGTCAGGCCCTTCTTCACCGCGGCGATGCCGAGCTTCTCGAACTCCGCGGCGCTCAGCGTCACCATCATGCGGTGCGGCTTGTCGGGCGGCGGCGGGCGCGGCGGCTCGCGCAAGGCCAAGGGCGGCGGGCGCGTCCAGAACAGCGACGGCTTGGCGCCGGACGGCATGGCGTCGCCCTTGCGGGCCAGAAGGTTCGAGGTGATGGGGGTGAAGGGCGAGGTGCTCATGGCTGGCCTTCTCTCAAGGGCGGTCGGCGGCGCGGCGGCCGAAGGGATGGGCGCGGCGGTCGGGACCGCCGAAGGGCGTGACGTTGAGGCGGCGTTCGGCCTGGAAGCGGCGTTCGGGCAGCAGCGACAAGTCATCCGGCGGCGGCGGCAGTGGCGGCGGCGGCGCCCCCGGCTCGACGGCGCGCTCCTCGGCCGCCGACCGCCCGCCGGTGGCCAACAG
>CAYXMO010000203.1:0-6037 GCA_964465935.1 uncultured Rhizobium sp. | reverse complement strand
TGCTCTATGCCGGCGAAAGCATGCGGGTGACGACGCGGCTGATGCAGGCGGCGAGCTGGCTCTTGGTGCAGCGCGCGGTGCATGACGGCGACATGGCGGCGGAAGACGCCCATAGCGAGCGCTACCGGCTAGGGTCCAAGGACATCTGCCTGGGCGGCGCTGCGGTCGGCGTCGAGCTCTTGCCGGCGACCTTGCGCGATCTTCTGACCCGCAGCGACAATCTCTATCGCCGCATCGCGCGGCTGGACGACGTGCTGTTCGACGGCGGCCTCAAGGCCCAGTCGGGCGTGCATTCGCAGCTCGGCCGGCTGGAAAAGGCGTTCGGCAATGACGGGCCCTAGGGCCGCCGCTTAAAGGCCGATCGCAAGGGAAAATTTCTACAAGACGGGCCAGCGTCCACCGCCTAACCTTGCTTTTCGCCGAGCGGGGGATGGATTTGAGCGATACCCAGAAGCCCTTCGCCAGCCGCTATGCGCTGGCCTTCGTCTTCATCACCATGCTGGTCGACACGATCGGGCTGGGCCTCATCATTCCGGTGACGCCGGCGATCATCAAGCAGTTGACCGGCCAGACGCTGAGCGGCGCCGCCGGCTGGGGCGGCTGGCTGATGTTCGTCTACGCCTTGATGCAGTTCCTCTGCGCCCCGCTGATCGGAAATTTGAGCGACCGCTTCGGGCGGCGGCCGGTCTTGATCCTGTCCCTGGTGGCGCTGGCCATCGATTATGTGATCACTGGGCTGGCGCCGACCATCGCCTGGCTGTTCGTGGGACGTTTCCTGTCCGGCGTGGCCGGCGCGGCCTATCCCACGGTCAACGCCTATATCGCCGACGTCTCGCCGCCCGAGAAGCGCGCCGCGAATTTCGGACTGACGGGCGCGGCTTTCGGCATCGGCTTCGTGCTCGGCCCGGCATTGGGCGGCGTGATCGGCGATCATTGGGGGCCGCGGATGCCGTTCTTCGTCGCCGGCGCCATCGCGATCGCCAATGCGCTGTTCGGGCTTCTGGTGATGGCGGAATCGCTCCCGCCCGAGCGCCGCCGCAGGTTCGAGTTTTGGCGCGCCAACCCGGTCGGCACGCTCAAATCGCTGGGCCGCTTTCCCACGATGTTCGGGCTGATCGGCGTGACGATCCTGCTGCGGCTGGCGCACGATTCGCTGCCCGCGACCTGGACGTTCTACACCATGTTGAAATTCAACTGGTCGCCGGCCGAGGTCGGCTACTCGCTGATGGCGGTGGGGGCGTTGACGGCGGTGACCTCCGGCATCCTGCCGCGCCTTGTCGTGCCGCGGATCGGCGAGACGCGCGCGGTGATCGCCGGCCTGGCATTTTCCACGCTCGGCTATGCCGGCTACGCATTCTCCGGCCAGCCTTGGATGATGTATGCCTGGATGGTGGTGTGGGCGCTCGGCGGAATCGGCAGCCCGGCGCTCAACGCCATCCTCTCCCACCAGGTCCCTGCCGACGAGCAGGGCGAACTGATGGGCGCGCTGGCAAGCACCGGCAGCGTCACCTCGATCGTCGCGCCCTTGCTGCTGACCAATTTGTTCGCCTACTTCACCAGCGGACACGCCTTCATCTATTTCGCGGGCGCGGCATTCCTGGCAGCGGCGCTGTTCGAGTTCGGCGCGCTTGGGCTTTTCGCATTCACGCAGCCGAAAGCGGCGGCGGCGCCGGCGGAATAGGCCAGACGTGGCGTTGGGGGATTAGTGAACGCTACTTCGCAAGCGTTCGAGTTCGTCTTTGATGCGGAGCTTTTCTTTCTTGAGCGCGGCGACCGCGTTCTCGTCCCAATCGGGGTGCGCCATCTCTTCGTGGATGCGCTCTTCCAGTTTCTTATGTTTTTCGGAAAGTTCCTGGATATGCCCTTGTAGTGCCATGCGTGCACCTCATGTTCTAGGCGGATGAAGTAGATCACTGTGACGGGGCGCTGTCACGCCCTCTTCCGCCCTTGGTCGACAAGCTGTAAACGAGCCGGTATGGCTAAGGTTTCCCTTCAGAAAGAACGGCTTGTGGTCGGGATCAGCGGCGCCTCCGGCGTCGCCTACGGGATCCGGTTGCTGGAAGCGTTAACAGAACTCAAGGTTGAGTCGCATCTGGCGATGACCAAGGCGGCGGAGATGACCATCGCCCTGGAGACCAAGCTGAAGCCCAAACAGGTCGCCGCCAAGGCCGACCACGCCTATGCCATCGCCGACATCGGCGCGCCGATCGCGTCGGGCACCTTCAAGACCAAAGGCATGATCGTGGCGCCGTGCTCGGTGCGCAGCTGGTCGGAGATCGCGACCGGGGTGACGACCGGGCTTCTGACCCGTGCCGCCGACGTGACGCTGAAGGAGAAGCGGCCGCTGATCCTGATCGTGCGCGAGACGCCGCTGCATGTCGGGCACCTGCGCAGCCTGGCCCAGCTGGCCGAGATGGGCGCCACCATCCTGCCGCCCCTGCCCGCCTTCTATGACGAGCCGCACAAGATTTCGGATTTCGTCGACCAGATCGTCGGCCGGGCGCTCGATCTTTTGGGCTACGATTGGCCGAAGCAGAAGCGCTGGGCCGGCCGCACGCGATGACGAGCGAAGTCACCAGGCCCGACGAGGTCGTGCTCCGGGCCAAGCTCGCGGAACTGACGCAGGAGCATCGCGACCTCGACGCCGCGATCGACGCACTGCTGGGCTCACCGGACCAGCTGCAGATCACGCGGCTGAAGAAGCGCAAGCTGCAGCTCAAGGACCAGATCACCAAGATCAACGATCAGCTGCTGCCGGATATTATTGCGTAGATTGTGCGTGCTTCGAGGCTCGGCCTGCGGCCTCGCACCTCAGCATGACGAAGTCGGTGTTCGATTCTATCCGTCATCCTGAGGTGCGAGCGCAGCGAGCCTCGAAGGATGGCTTGCACAAACCTACCGCCCGCCGCGCTTGTGGGCGTACATCGCCTCGTCGGCGCGGGCCATGGCGAGGTCGGCGTCGTCGCCGGCTTTGAGCTCGAAGGCGCCATAGGCAAAGCTCACCGGGATCGACTTGTTGTTCCACGCCGTCGGCGCGGCGCGCAGCTTCTGCGCCAGAATGTCGGCCTTCTTGTGCGCCTGCTCCTGGTCGGCATGGCTCAACAGCACGCCGAACTCGTCGCCGCCCAGGCGCCCGACGCAGTCGCTGTCGCGGACATTGTCGGAGAGGACTTGCGCGAAATTCTTCAGCACCGCGTCGCCGCCGGCATGGCCGTGGCTGTCGTTGATCGCCTTGAAGCCGTTGAGGTCGAAATAGATCAGGCTGGCCGGCGTGCCGTAGCGGCCGGCGAAGGCGATGTAGCGCGTCAGCTCGCGCACGAAGGCGCGGCGGTTGAGCAGCGGCAGGAGCTGGTCCTGGTCGGCGTTCTTTTCCGCCTCGTCGAGACGGGCGCGGGTGGCGGCGAGCTCGCGCCGCAGGCTGTCGACTTCGCCCATCAAGGTGACGATGGCGTCGCGCACGCGCGGGGTGAATTCGCTTTCGGGGATGCCCAGCACACTGGCGGCGGCGCCGACCGTGGCCGGGCTGGCGGTGGTGGCGACGGCTTCGGCTTGGCGCGCATAAGCGGCGACGCCCGTGGCACGCGTAGTTCTGGTGGGACCCGTGCGCTCGATCTTCATGATCGACCTCTTTCGCCATTCTGGCGGCAAAAACAATACTAAGGCGGCTTTAACAATTCCTTTATGGAACAAAACAATAGGTAAATGCCCGTGCCCCAGGGCTTTTCGGGGCGGATTTGCGCCTTATGATGCAACGCTTCCTGGGCGCCGATTCTTTGGCCCGCAACTTCTGGGAAGCATGCCCAAGCCAAGACCCCTCGTCGGCCTGATCATGGGAAGCCAGTCGGACTGGCCGACCCTCAAACCCGCGTCCGACATCCTCACCGCGCTCAAAGTGACGTATGAGAACCGGATCGTCTCGGCGCATCGCACCCCCGACCGGATGAGCGCCTATGCCAAGGGCGCGGCGGGGCGCGGCCTGAAGGTGATCATCGCCGGCGCCGGCGGCGCGGCGCATCTGCCGGGCATGACGGCGTCGATGACCAGCCTGCCGGTGCTGGGCGTGCCGGTGGAGTCCAAGGCGCTCAAGGGGATGGATAGCCTGCTGTCGATCGTGCAGATGCCGGGCGGCGTGCCGGTCGCGACCTTCGCCATCGGCGAAAGCGGCGCCAAGAACGCGGCGCTGCATGCCTGCGCGATCCTGGCCTTGAGCGACAAGGCGCTGGCCAAGCGGCTCGACGCCTGGCGCGCGGCGCAGACTGCGTCGGTCGCGCAGACCCCGTCCGACAAATGAGCGCGATCGAGCAACCGGCCGCGCCCGTTCCGCCGGGTGGCACCATCGGCATTCTCGGCGGCGGTCAGCTCGGCCGCATGCTGGCGCTGGCGGCGGCGCGGCTGGGACTCAAGACGCACATCTTCTGCAACGACGCCGAGGCGCCGGCGTTTCAAGTGTCGGACGCGCACACGCTGGGCGACTTCGCCGACAGGGCGGCGCTCACCGCCTTCGCGCAGGCTTGCGATGTCGTGACGCTGGAATTCGAGAACGTGCCCGCGGCAACGGTCGCGCATATCGCGGCGCTGAGGCCGATGCATCCCAACGCCAATGCCTTGAAAGTGACGCAGGACCGGGTCGACGAGAAGGATTTCCTGCGCGATGCCGGTTGCAGGACCGCACCCTATTTCAGCGTCACGATGGAAGAGTATTTCGAGCCGGCGCTTTTGATGTGCGGCGCGCCCGCGATCTTCAAGACGCGACGCATGGGCTATGACGGCAAGGGCCAAGCCAAGGTCGCCGACGAAGACGAACTCGCCGCCGCCTTCGCGCGCTTCGGAGCGGTGCCGTGCATCCTGGAAGGGCTGGTCGATTTCGCGTTCGAAGCCTCGGTGATCGCGGCGCGCGGCGCCGACGGCAGCTTCGCCGCCTACGATCCGCCGCAGAACGCGCACGAGAACCACATCCTGCGGCGCTCGGCCGTGCCGGGGCGGCTGACGGTAGCGCAGGCAGACGAAGCCAAGGCCATTGCGAAGAAGATCGCCGATGCGCTGCGCTATGTCGGGGTGCTGGCGGTCGAACTGTTCGTGCTGAAGGACGGCAGCCTGCTGGTCAACGAAATCGCGCCGCGGGTGCACAATTCCGGGCACTGGACCATCGAGGCCTGCGCCGTGAGCCAGTTCGAGCAGCACATCCGCGCCGTCGCCGGCTGGCCGCTGGGCGACCCCACCCGCCATGCCGACGCCGTGATGGAGAACATCATCGGCGCCGAGGCGCTGGACTGGGGAAAATACGCAGAGCGGTCCGGCGCGCTGCACCTCTACGGCAAGGGCGAGGCGCGGCCGGGGCGCAAGATGGGACACTTCACCACGCTCAGCCCGTTGACGAAGCCTTGAGCGACCCATAGGGTCCGCCGCCATGAGCACGATGTCCAAGCGCACGACCAAGACGACGAAGCCCGTCCGGGCTTCGGAGACCGCGCGCGCCTGAGACAGACCGCATCGCACGATCCGAAGCCCCGCCGAAAGGTCCGGGGCTTTTTTGTTGTTGGAGAAAGAAGATGAAAAGCAATCCCACCGTCGCCATCGCCGGCGTCACCGGCGCGGTCGGCGCCGAGTTCATCGCCTGCCTGGAGCAGCGCAAGTTTCCGGTGGGCAGGCTTAAGGCCCTGGCGAGCGCGCGCTCGGCGGGCAAGACGCTGGAATTCCGCGGACAGAAGACCGTCGTCGAGGAATTGACGGATGCCTCGTTCGACGGCGTCGATATCGCGCTGTTCTCGGCCGGAGGCTCGATCTCGAAGAAATTCGCGCCGGCTGCGGTGAAAGCTGGCGCGGTGGCGATCGACAACTCGTCGGCCTTCCGCATGGACGCGGGCGTGCCGCTGGTGATCCCGGAGATCAACGCGCGGCGCATCGCCGAGCACAAGGGCATCATCGCCAATCCCAATTGCTCGACGATCACCGCGCTGGTGCCGCTGTGGCCGATCCACAAGAAGAACCGCATCAAGCGCATGATCATCTCGACCTATCAGGCCTCGAGCGGCGCCGG
>CAYXMO010000202.1:0-6077 GCA_964465935.1 uncultured Rhizobium sp. | reverse complement strand
GAGAAATGCCGCATCATGTCGAGGCGGGTGATGGCGCGGCGGCGCGCCGCCGGCTGGTCGGCGGCCGGCGTGCCGGGCGGATTGTAGAGCGGCATGCAGACGCGCATGTAGTCGGCGAAGCCTTGCTCGTCCATCGTGTTCCAGAAGCGGTCGGCGATGTCGCGCGCCTCTTGGCCGCCGCGGCCCTCGAAGATGCGCAGCGTCTCGTCGAAATGCATCCGCGCCGCGGTGGACGAGAACACGACCTTCGAGGCATGCCCCGGATGGCGCGTGGCATAGGAGATCGCGACCATGCCGCCGAAGGACTGGCCGAATACCACCGGCTTCTCGATGCCGAGGACATCGCACAGCCCCTTCACGTCGTCGCCCCATTGCGCCAGATTCCAGGTCGCAGGCTCGCCGCCGGAGCGGCCATTGCCGCGATGGTCGATATAGATCACCTGATGCGTATCGGCGAAGCGGTCGAAATAAGGCCGCATGGTCGAGTGGTCGAAGCCCGGCCCGCCATGCATCACGATCAGCGCGGTGCGCGGCGCCATGCGTTCGCCGTCGATGGCAAGGCCGCTGCCGGCGGTGTCGAAGAAAATGCGCGCGCCGTTGACGGTGACGAACATGTGGACCTCGCGAAGCTTTGCCGCGACGCTAGCGTACGCGCTGCCGCGCGGGAAGCGCGATGCGATCTAGGGCTGCACCGCAGCGCCCGCGTGGACATTGGATCGCGCCGACTCGCGATTCAGGCGTTCGATGCTGAGGCATTCGCGCATCTTGTCGACCAACTCGCGGTCGTCCGCCTTGACCAGCTGGAGGTCGGCCTGGGGC
The DNA here is from genome assembly GCA_964465935.1 of uncultured Rhizobium sp. Taxonomy (GTDB): domain Bacteria; phylum Pseudomonadota; class Alphaproteobacteria; order Micropepsales; family Micropepsaceae; genus Rhizomicrobium. The sequence continues at coordinate 5,258 of CAYXMO010000202.1, read as the reverse complement.
TTCAAATGAACAATCATGCTTTCCATCACCTCGGCCGTCCGCTTCCATTCGGCCTTCGGCGGCAGATCCTTGGAAATCACCAATTGCGCGGTACGGATGGCGCCCGACCGGTTGCGGATCAATGCGAGAGCCTGTTCGGCGCTATCCAGAACGTTCTGAACGCTCGCGCTGGGCCCAGCGCGCAGCAGGTTGCGGGCGGTTCCAGCGATCTCTTCGAACGGCTCGCTGGCAAGCATCGACGCGGTTTCGGCTTGGATGACGACGTTGAGCAGTTCCAGCCGCAGTTGCTTCATCGACTGAGCCGCGACGTTCGCGTCGGTCTGTATCGAACGGATAAGCGTCACGACGGAAACCGCAAACCCGATAACGCCAAAAGTTACGGCAATCCAATCGGATGTCGTGATGGTCATCTGGTCTCCCGCTAGCCCTGCACCACCGACAGCGCCGGCTTCTCGCCCTGCTCGTCGCGGATCAGCTTTTCGAGGACGCGGCGCGCCCGGATGGCGCCGGCGTCTTCGGCGAGGATGACGGGCTGCTCGGCCCAGAAATCGGTGCCGCGCATGGCGCGCTGCTGCGCTTCCAGCATCGGGCGGTCTTCGTCGTCGAAGGTGATGCGCACCGCCCCTTCCACCGCGGCGACGAACTCCGGCGGCTCGCCGCGATTGGGGAAGGCCAGCGACCACAGATAATGCGTCGTGGTCTCGGTCTCCGGGGTGATGAAATGGCCCTGCTGGATCTCATAGCCGGCCTCGCGCGGCTGGCCGCGCTTGGTCACCCCGGTGCGGATATAGACGCTGCCCGGCGGGTCCCAGCGCGTCTCGGCCCATTGGTCGACGCGTTCCTCGCCCTCCGTGTAGAGCATGAAGAAGGGCGGCGTGGCGCAGTCCGGATTCCACCAATCGCTGTGCACCGTCAGATGGTCCTGCCACGCCTTGTAGCTGCCGTCGGTCAGGTGCCCGTTGCTCGGGCCGCCCGGATGCAGGTGGTCGAGATGGCTGAGGTCGAGCAGGTTGTCGATCTCCAGCGTGTAGTTCGCGGCCATGTAGGTGGTGCCGAACATCTTGTGATGCGCCGCGTCGGTCTGGAAGGCGAAGTCGGGAATCTCGTTCGGCTCGGCGCGCCGCTCGCCCATCCAGATCCAGACCGCGCCATGGCGCTCCTCGACCGGGTAGACGTGCAGCCTCGCCGCCGCCTTGAGCTGGCCGTTGACACGCTTGTCGCTGCAGGTGCCGTCGGCTTCGAAGCACAAGCCGTGATAGCCGCAGCGCAGCGTGTCGCCTTCGAGCTTACCGCGCGACAGCGGCACGAAGCGGTGCGGACAGCGGTCGGCCAGCGCCGCTACGCCGCCGTCGCTGCGGCGGAAGAACACCACGGGCTTTCCCAGCAAGGTGCGGGCGAGCGGGGCGCGGCCGATCTCGTGGCTCCACGCCGCGACGTACCAGGCATTGTGCAGGAATCCCGACATCGCGCGTCTCCTGCGCAACACTGTATCCGAGAGGCGCAGCTTTCCATCTAAACTGTCGGATGTAAATATCCGCGCGCGAATACCAAATGTCCGGCCGGACGTCGCCGTCAGCGCGAAAGGACCGCCAGCGTCGCGCGCTCGGCGGGCGTCAGGTACAGATTCGCGGCCAGCGCGAACTGCCTGGCGGCATCGTCCTTGCGGCCGAGCCAGAGCAGCGCCTCGCCCCATTTGAAATGCAGCCGGCCCCAATTGGGGGCGGCGCGCGCCGCTTCCTCGAACTTCGCCAGCGCCAGGTCGGAGCGGTTCGATGCGACCAGCGCCTCGCCCCACAGTTCCAGCGGATCGGCGAAGTGCGGGCCCTTCTGGTTCGCGAGCGCGAATTTCGCGATGGCGCCGGCGAAGTCGCCCTTGCGCAGCAGCATCTCGCCCCAATCGGCATAGGCAAGCGCCGGCGACGGCGCCGCCGCCACGGCGCGCGCGAACCACGCGGCGGCGGCGGCGTCATTGCGCGCCAGCGCCGCGATCTGCGCGCGCACCCGCAGGCAGTCATAGCAATCGAGCGGCGTCGCGTCGGCGGCGGCGCGGGCGTCTTCGAGATCGCCGCTGCGCGCCAGCGCGAGTGCGATCGGCGGCATGCTCTGCGTCCGCTCGCATGAGGGCTTGCCCAGCAGGCAGGCATCGAGCGGCGGCCGGTAGCCCGCGCCCTTGACCTGCGCGTCGATCGCGGCGGCGTGCCAGTCCTCGCTTGCGACATCGGCGGCATAGCGGGCCGCGGCGATAGCGGCGGCGGTGAAGCGTCCCTTGTTGGAATCCTCCGCCAGCGCCGCCTGGCCGGCGATCGCGTCGCCGAGCAAGGCGCGGGCGCGCGCGATGTCGTGCAGCAGCGCCGCGGCCTGCGCGGCGCGGGCGTCGTTCTCGGCCGCGGAGCAATAGTCGCAAGTCCCGCTCAGCGCGCGGCCGAAATCGCCGGCGGCCATGTCGCGCACCGTCGCGGCGGTCTGCTGGACGTCGGCGAAGCTGGCGCGCTGGAACGCGGGCTGATCGCCGACATGCAGGCCGAGCAGCAGGCGGGCCTCAACCAGCGCGTCTTCGTCATGGCCCTGCGCGACGGCGTTGCGCAGCAATTCCAGATGCGGCGTGGCGACCTTGGGTGCGACCGCCATCGCCAGGCGGGCGCGCGCCGCGGTCAGCGCCAGGTCGCCCGTGGCATAGCGCGTCTCGAAGGCCCAGAACGAATAGGCGTCGGCGAGCGCGCCGTTGTCGTGGCGCGACTTGCGCACCGCGTTCGCCGCCGCGGCGAGCGCCTCGGCGACGCGTCCGCTGGCGTTGAGATAGACGGCGAAGTTGACCGGATCGACCCGCGCGAACACCTGCTCGGCGGCCTGCTGCTCCAGCCTGTCGAGATCGGCGGCCTTGCCCGCCGCTATGTCCGCGGCGGCGCCGTCGAGCGCCAGCGACAGCGCGATGCGGCCGCCGCCAAGGTCGCGCAGATTGCCCGTCAGGTGCTGCTCGTGGCCGAACCACAGTTTCAAGTAGCGCCAGGCCTGCGCCAGCGAGATGCCGGTCTCCGGAATCTCGACCGTGATGTCCTCGCCGGCGTCCTTGCGCACGCCTTTGAGGTCGTCGAACGAATTGGCGTAGGCGACCTGACGGATCGCCGCGAGCTTGGCCGTCAGATCGTCGGCGATGACGTCGCCGCCCATGCCGTCGTCGACCATGCGCGGCGGCACCGAGAAGCGCTCGATCACCAGCCCGTCGGCCTGGCTCGCGTTCCACACCGCCGCGGCGATGCCGCCGACCACGGCGACGCCGAGCGTCACGACCATGATCTGCAGCGCGCCCTTCATCTGGTCGTTGAAGCGGCGCCAGCGCAGATGGCTGAGCTCGAAGGCGTTCTGCTCGACCATGCTCTCGGCCTGCAGCCGGGCGAGCCGCGTCTGTTCGTCGAGATAGGCGGCAGCGCGCGGATCGAGCGGGGCGCCGAGCGCGATGCCGGCGGCGGCGGGATCGCCGGCCGGCCCAGGCTTGTCGCTGTCGTCGTCCTCGCCCACGCCGTCCCCCGCCGGCGACGCTTATAGACCGCCTAACCCACCTGATCCAAAGCCCAAATGCCCCGTATCAAGCCGTCTGCGCCGCGTTGCCGCCGCGCCCGGGCGTTTCTATGATGCGGCTACGAAAACAGGGGGTTACCCATGCTTGGCCTGATGCAGGACTGGCCGCTTCTGGTCCACAAGATCATCGACCATGCCGCGCTTTACCACGGCGACCGCGAGGTCGTGAGCCGCTCGGTCGAGGGCCCGATCCACCGCACCACCTATAAAGAGATCGGCGTCCGCGCCCACAAGGTGGCGCACGCGCTCGACCGCCACGGCATCCAGCCCGGCGACCGCGTCGCCACCCTGGCGTGGAACACCTGGCGCCATATCGAGGCGTGGTACGGCATCACCGGCATCGGCGCGATCTATCACACGCTCAACCCGCGCCTGTTCCCCGACCAGCTCGTCTACATCGCGGGTCATGCCGAAGACAAAGTGATCTTCTTCGACATCACCTTCGCCGAGCTCGTCGCCAAGATCGCGCCGCAACTGCCGACGGTGAAGCTCTACGTCGCGATGACAGACAAGGCGCATCTTCCCAAAGTCGCGATCCCGAACCTCGTCGCCTATGAGGATTTCATCGCCGACGCCAGCGGCGATTTCCCTTGGAAAGAAGTCGACGAGAAATCCGCCTGCGGCCTCTGCTACACTTCGGGCACCACCGGCAATCCCAAGGGCGTGCTCTATTCCCACCGCTCCAACGTGCTGCACGCGCTGGTCGCGGCGCAGACCGACGCGCAAGGCGTTTCGAGCTGCGACAGCATCCTGCCGGTGGTGCCGATGTTCCACGCCAACGCCTGGGCGCTGGCGTTCAGCGCCCCGATGGTCGGCGCCAAGCTCGTCATGCCCGGCGCCAAGCTCGACGGCGATTCGATCTGCGAACTGCTCACCGACGAGCAGGTGACGATGTCCGGCGCGGTGCCGACGGTGTGGCTGGCGCTGTTCCAGCATCTGGAGAAGACCGGCAAGACGCTGCCGCATCTCAAACGCGTGCTGATCGGCGGCTCGGCCTGCCCGCGCTCGATGATCGAAAGCTTCGAGACCAAATACGGCGTCCAGGTCATCCACGCCTGGGGCATGACCGAGATGAGCCCTCTGGGCACGCTCGGCACCCTCAAGCACAACGTCGTGGAGATGCCCTACCAGCAGCAGCTCGACTACAAATGCAAGCAAGGCCATCCGGTGTTCGGCGTCGAGATGAAGATCACCGACGACGACAACAGGGAGCTGGCGCGCGACGGCAAGGCGTTCGGGCGCCTCAAAGTGCGCGGGCCGTCGATCGCCAAGGGTTATTTCCGCGGCGAAGGCGCCGACGCGTTCGACGACGAAGGCTGGTTCGACACTGGCGACGTCGCGACCATCGATTCCGAAGGCTATATGACGATCACCGACCGCTCCAAGGACGTGATCAAGTCGGGCGGCGAGTGGATCAGCTCGATCGAGATCGAGAACATCGCGGTCGGCCATCCTTCGGTGGCGGAAGCCGCCGTGATCGGCGTTAAGCATCCCAAATGGGACGAACGGCCGCTGCTGATTGTCGTCTTGAAGCCCGGCCAGAGCGCGACACGCGAAGAGATTTTGCGCTATCTAACCGGCAAGATCGCCAAGTGGTGGATGCCGGACGACGTGCAGTTCGTGGCCGAGATCCCGCACACCGCCACCGGCAAGATCCAGAAGACCGCCTTGCGCGAACAGTT
>CAYXMO010000201.1:0-6079 GCA_964465935.1 uncultured Rhizobium sp. | reverse complement strand
TGCCGGCGCCGCTGCAGGCCTATATCGGCTCGGACTACGACCTGGTGCCGTGGCGTCACATCGTCGACGGCCTGGCGACCTATCCGCTGCCGACCAAGGGCGGCACCCGCGCCCGCCTGATCCGCGCCGCGCCCGGCGCCGGCGTCGCGGTCCACAGCCATCGTGGCGAGGAATGGACGCTGGTCCTGACCGGCAGCTACAGCGACGTCACCGGGCGCTACGCCGCCGGCGACGTGCAATCGACGACGCCCGATATCGAGCACCAGCCGACCGCCGATCCCGGCCCGGTCTGCATCAACCTGGCGGTGACCGACGCGCCGCTGATCTTCCGCGGCCTGCTGCCCAAGATCGTTGGCAAGTTTTTCGGGTTTTGACCGCCATCAACCCTCCCCTTGCGGGAGGGTCCAAATTTGCGACGCAAATTTGGGGGAGGGGTCCGGCGTCGCGCTCGGCGCCCGACCCCTCCCCGAAAAATCTTCGCTGCGCTACGATTTTTCGGCCCTCCCTCAAGGGGAGGGCGGAGTAAACTCCTCCCCATCGCACCCCGAGGACGCCCCATGGAAACCATCCGTCTCGGCAAGACCGGCCTGAAGGTCTCGCGCATCTGCCTGGGCACCATGACCTATGGCTCGCCCAACTGGCGCGACTGGGTCTTGGGCGAAGAAGACTCCCGTCCCTTCATCAAGCGCGCCCTCGAAGCCGGGATCAATTTCTTCGACACCGCCGACGTCTACTCCACCGGTCGCAGCGAGGAAGTCGTCGGCAAGGCGCTCAAGGATTTCGCCAAGCGCGACAGGATAGTGCTCGCGACCAAGGTCTGCGGCGTGATGAGCGAGGACGTCAACGACCGCGGCCTGTCGCGCAAGCACATCATGGCTTCGATCGACAACTCCCTGCGCCGGCTGCAGACCGATTTCGTCGACCTCTACCAGATCCACCGCTTTGACCCGACCACGCCGGTCGAGGAGACCATCGAGGCGCTGCACGACGTGGTGAAGGCCGGCAAGGCGCGCTACATCGGCGCCTCCTCGATGTATGCGTGGCAGTTCTCCAAATACCTGCACACCCAGGAGAAGCTCGGGGCCACCAAATTCGTCTCGATGCAGAACTTCTACAATCTCGTCTACCGCGAGGAGGAGCGCGAGATGCTGCCGCTCTGCCGCGACGCCGGCATCGGCGTGATCCCGTGGAGCCCGCTGGCGCGCGGCTTCCTCGCCGGCAACCGTTCGCGCGACGGCGAGGCGCAGACGACGCGCGCCAAATCCGACGCCAACATCCTCACGCCCAAAGCGTTTTTGGAAAGCGACTATGACATCCGCGACCGTGTCGACGCGCTGGCCAAGGAGAAGGGCACCTCGTCGGCCGGCATCGCGCTCGCCTGGCTCTTGCACCAGCCGGTGGTGACGGCACCGATCGTCGGCGCCTCCAAGATGAAGCACCTCGACGACGCGATTGCGGCGGTGAACATCAAGCTGACGGATGAGGAAGCCAAGGCGCTGGCCAAGGGCTACCAGACGCGAAGGATTTTGGGGCACCAATAACCGCAGCTAGAGAAGGAACATGCCACACAGCGTTCTGCCCACGCCAAAGCGCGGAGACGTATTGTTTTTCCGCGCCGTGAGCTGCGAAGACTTCATTTCGTCTTTCGTACAATGGCGCATTGATCCCTATGCACGACAAACGGATCAGAAATTCTCCCACGCTGCTCTGGCGATCGACGATCTTTTGGCCCTTGATGCGGTGCCGCCTTCTTCAAAGAAGCAGCCGTCGACCTGGACCGGCCTGGAACAGACTCATGGGGTCAGACTCGTTCCGCTGCCGGACTTGTACATCGACGACAATCGCCCTGCAGAGTTTGTGGTGTTGCGCTATCCGTCGGCAAGCGCTGGCGCCGAGCCGGGCCTTGTCTTCGATCTTGTCTCGAAGGCGCGGGCTTGGGGAAAGGCATATTCCGTAGTCGCCCTTAGAGAGTCATTTGAAGAATATTTGCAGGACAAGCTTCCTGACTGGGTCAGTAAACGGCTCGCGATCCGGTTTCCTGCCCGGTTTGACTATGCGTCCGATGCACCGTTCTCGTTTGATCGGCTTGATTTCGACGAAGATACGCGCCGCCTTCTTGAGGAGTGGGCCCCACAAGCCAATTCGCAAATGGAAGCGCGCAGATACTACTGCTCCGAGTTTGTGGCCGAGATGCTCAAGAGCGTTGGCCTCATTGAAGATCGGACATCAACAGCCGTGCTGACGCCTGCGGGTCTGTTTGCGTTGCTTCTCAAATTGGGCTGGCGAGATGTGACGCTGACGGACTATGCGTCTGATGCTGTGGAGCATCTGATAAGTCGAGATGATCTGAAATCGGTCTACAAGAGCGCTCAGGCATTTGCCACGGAACAATATATTCTCACGCAAGGCACCTTGGCGATCAAAAGCGAAGCCGAATTGCTCGCAGAGGTTCTTGGCAATTTGAATAAGCGGCTGAGGTAGTATCCGACTGGCGAGTGACTTGTGCTCCAGCGAGTCCGGAATCGTTTCCTACAGCGGGCTCCACCCCACCTCCGGCGGCGCGTTGGGATCGGTCTGCACCGTCCAGCCGCCGCCCAGCGCGCGGTAGAGGCTCACGCCGGCCTGCAGCCGCGCCAGGCGGATCTGCACCAGCGCATCCTGCACGCTGAACAGCGTCTGCTGCGTCTGCAGCACGTTGAGCAGGTCGGTGACGCCTTCGCGGTATTGCAGCTCGGCGATGCGATAGGCCTCGGCGGCGTTGCGCTCCTGCTCGGCGGTCAGCCGCTCGCGCTCGGCGAAGGAGCTGACCTGGCCGATCGAGGTTTCGACGTCGCTATAGGCGTTGAACACCGCCTTGCGGTAGCTCGCGATCAGCTCGGTCTGCCGCGCCTTCTGCAGGTCGCTCTGCGCCCCCAGCCGGCCGCCGTCGAAGATCGTCTGCAGCAGCGAGGAGCCGACGCTCCACGCCAGGCTGGTGGGATTGAACGCCTGGCTGATCGAGGCCGAGAGGTTGAGCGAAGGAAAGAACGCCGCCCGCGCCGCGTCGACATTGGCATGCGCCGCGCGCAGGTTCGCTTCCGCGCTCGCCACGTCCGGGCGGCGCTCGAGCAGCGCCGAGGGCAGGCCGACGCCGACCGGCGGCGCCACGATGCCGTCGAGATTGACCGCCTTGACGTCCAGCCCTTCCGGCGGGCGTCCCAGCAGGATGGCCAAGGCATAGCGCGCCTCGCGCTCCTGCTCCTCCAGCGCCGGGATCGCCGCTTCCTCGCCCGCCACCTGGGCGCGCTGCTGCGCCAGTTCCAGGTTGGACGACACCCCGTTCGTCACCTTGGCTTCGGTGATGGTCAGGATGCGCTTGGCGGCGTCGATGTTCTGCTTGGCGATGGTGATGCGCTGGCGCAGCGCCAGGATGTCGAAATAGGTGTTGGCGACATTGGACGTGATGGTCAGCGCCACGGTCTGCTGGGTGTAGCGCGCCGACAGCTCGTTCTCCTCGGCGGCGCGCAGCTGGTCGCGGTTGAGACCCCAGATGTCGACCTCATAGCTCGCCTGGGCCGAGACACCGTAGGTGTTGTGGGTGTTGCCGCCGGGCAGGCCGGGAATGTCGGTGCCGCTGCGCGAGGCCGAGCCGCCGCCGGAGATGAAGGGAAAGAGGGCCGAGCCGGCGATGCCGGTATTGGCCTGGGCCTGGATCACCCGCGCCGCCGCCGCGGCGAGGTCCAGGTTCTCGGCCTGGGCTGTGGTCTCCAGCGCCGGCAGCTCGTCGGCCTTGAACCCGGTCCACCAGTCGGCCGCCGGCCATAGCGGCGCGTTCGCCATCTCGGGCGTCGCCGGCGCGGTGAAGGCGGGCGGCACGTCGCCCTTGCGTAAGGTTTCCGGCATCGGGGTGGTGCAGGCGGCGGTGGTCAGGGCCAGGGCCGTGACGGAGGCGGAACGCATCAGCAATTTCATGGAAAATCTCTCTTTGCCGCCCCGGCCTTTAGATAGCCGCTGCAAGGCCAAACGCAAGGACCACTACACCGCCGCTCCCGGGCCGCACAATGACGTTTTCTGAACGAGGAGGGGGCAAGTGGGCGGCCGGACCGAATGCTTCGACTTGGGGGCGTCTTAGCGGGGCCGGCCGCCCGTTTGGCCGTGCCTCAAGCTGGAGCGCTACGGGCGGCACGGTCAAAGAGATGCGACGGGCCCAGTGTGCGTCCAAGGCGGCGGCCGGCATAGTTTCCAATTGTAATGGTGTGTCGCGGCGGCGCGGGCGCTGCCAGACCTCGCGAAACAAATCGTTGTCATGTTGCGCCGGCGGAAGCGCGATCCGGAACAAGTGAATTGTCCAGTTTGGATTTGTGATTGGCTTGAATTGATTCACCCTCAACCGTCATCCCCCGGCTTGTCCGGGGGACCCAGGATCACCCATGCGGCCTGGGTGATCCTGGATGGCCCGCATTCGCGGGCCATGACGGTTTTTTTGATTTGCCGAATGCGATAGAGCCGGGCCCTAACGTCCGCCCGGCTGCTCGACGATCTTGAAGCGCTTGAGCTGGTTGCTGGCGCGCTCGAAGTCCGGCGCCAGCGTCAGCGATTGCCGATAATCGTCATAGGCGGCGCGCATATTGCCCAGCGCCTCGTTGGCGATGGCGCGGTCGTAATAGCCGATCTGCGGCGCCGAGATGCCCAGCGTCATGCCTTTGTTGATGTCGTCCAGCGCCTCCTGGAACCGGTTGAGCGCGATATAGGCCGCACCGCGATTGAGATAACCTTCGCCGAGCGACGGCTGCACCCCGATGCCGCGATCGAAATCGGCGATCGCCGCGTCGTAATCGCGCCGTCCCAGCTCGATGACGCCGCGATTGATCAGCGTCGCGGCGCGGTCGCGCGGGCTGAGATCGCGCATTGCCAACGCCGTGCCGCAGAGGTCGATAGCCGCTTGCGTGTAGCGTCCGTCATTGGCGCCCAAAAAGCACAGCCGCGCCGGCCCGTCGCCGAGCACTTCCACCGCGGCGTCGGCGCCGCCGCAAAGCAGCGCCGTCAGTGCCGCCGACGCCAGCGCGATCCGCGCCGCGTTCATGTGCCGGCCGGCTTGTCCACGACCTTGAAGCGCTTGAGCTCGATGCTCGCCTTTTCGAAGTCGGGCTTGATCTCGAGCGCCTTGCGGTAGTCGTCATAGGCGCCTTGCAGATTGCCCAGCGCTTCGGAGGCAACGGCGCGGTCGTAATAGGCCAGATGCGCGTCGGTGGTGCCCAGCGCCAGGCCGCGATTGATGTCGGTCAGCGCCTCGGCATAGCGCCGCTTGGTGATCAGCGTCGCGCCGCGGTCGACATAGGCTTCGCCGAGCTTGTCGTTGATCGCGAGCCCGGCATTGAAGTCGGCGGCCGCCGCGTCGGTGCTGTTGATCGCCAGCTTGAGCACGCCGCGATTGACCAGCGTCGCGGCGCGGTCGGAGTCGCTGAGGGCGCCGTGCAGCGCCTGGTCGCAATAGACCATGTAGTCGAGCGGCGACATGCCTTCGTCGGCGGCCTGGTAGCAAAGCTGCGCCGGTCCCGGACCGATGACGGTGACGGCGGCCTGTGCTGGAATGGCGAAGACGGTGGCGCCGGCGGCAAGCAGCGCGGCAATGCGGATGTTCATGACAGCCTCCCTGGCTCGTGAATCCTGTCTGGTGAACGCCGCCATCATGCGCCTTCGCGCGAAGCCCGTCCATGACAGCGGCGGCGCGAACGGCGTAAATCATGCCGTTCCAACGAGGTGCTCCATGACGTGGCCGCTGCTGTTTCCGATCCTGATGCTCCTGGTCTCCAACGTGTTCATGACCTTTGCGTGGTACGGCCAGTTCCGCTTCCCGCAGGCGCCGCTGTGGCAACTCGTCCTGGCGGGCTGGGGCATCGCCTTCTTCGAATACTGTCTCGCGGTGCCGGCGAACCACTACGGCCATCAGGTCTATTCGGCGGCGCAGCTCAAGACGATCCAGGAGATCGTCACGCTGCTCGTCTTCGCGCTGTTCTCGGTGAGCTATCTGGGCGAAGCGCTGCGCTGGAATCACCTCGCCGCCTTCGCCTGCCTGGTCGGCGCGGCGTATTTCTCGTTC
>CAYXMO010000200.1:0-6083 GCA_964465935.1 uncultured Rhizobium sp. | reverse complement strand
CCGTCCTTGGCGACGATCACCGCGCCGCCGACCGATTTGTGCGCCTTGCGCTGCACCCCGGCCTGGGCCGTGACGTAACCGCAGGCGGTGTTGAAGCTCGCGAGCAGCACGACATGGTCGTCGCTGCCGGCGCGCGGCTGGTCGATCTTGGACGAGACCAGGAGCGCGACGCCGCGGCGGGCGAGCGAGGTGTCGGGCTTCCAGGTGCGGTAGTCCAGACCCTTGTGATTGTAGTACTTCATCGCGCTGCCATGCTTGTCCGACCAGCTGATCTTGCCGTGCTTGGAGGTGTCGAACTCGCCATGGCCGTTCATCGCCGCGGCGAAGGCTTCGAGATCGAAAGTGAGCTGTGCCATGGCGGCCTCCCTTAACCGCGCACCGAGGCGCAGGTCTTGTTCATGTTGTGGCAAATGACAGCGGGGAAATTCAGCCGCCCGCCGTCGTCGCCGAAACGGTCGATGATGGTGCAGATGCCGTTGAACACCTTGATCACCATCTTGATGTCCTCGGCGACTTCCTCCGCGATCTCGATGCTGAGGCCTTCGGTCTCGGGCGCCAGCAGCAGGCCGACGATCTCGACCGCGCCGGTGATCGCCTTGGTCACCTTGTCGTCGATGTGCAGCTTGGTGCCGTTGTCGATGTCGATCACCAGGTCGGGCGCGGTGCTGGTCAGCTTGCCGCCGGCGTCGAAGCTGAGGTTCGAGGTCGATTTGTCGTTGTGGGCGCCGCCGCGGCGATGCTCCGAATACAGCGCGATCTTGAACCCGCCGGCGCCGTCCGGAGACATCTTGCTGCGGCTGTTTTTGCGGCCCGGAATGTCGACGTGATACTGCGAATCCTCGCTGTCGAAATCGAGCTCGTAGCCGTTCGACTCGACCTTGGCGCCCGGATAGAGCGACAGGAAAATTTTTTCGTCGAAACTCGCGCTCATGCCGTTGCTCCCGCTGGCTCCAAAGTTCCCTCGATTCGGACAAGATGTCCGTCTCGAATACTTGCAACCGAATAACCGCCGGCTTCGCGAGGACTTTGGTGTGGCGTTCCCATCGCGGCAAATTCATATTTCAGCGTGAGCTATACGGATTCGGCATGACCTCCCTCGACCTGCGTTCGCTCGACATCTTCCGCGCCGTCGCCGAGACCGGCTCGGCGACCGGCGCCGCGGCGAGCCTGCACACGACGCAGCCCTCGGTGACCCGCGCCATCGCCGAGCTCGAGCGGCGCTGCGGCTTCGTGCTGTTCGAGCGGGTGCGCCTGGGCATGCGGCTGACCGCCGAGGGCGAGGTGCTGCTGGAAACGGTGCGGCGCAGCTTCGACGGCCTGCTTTCGGTGCAGAACGCCATCGCCGCGATCCGCCATGGCGAGGCCGGCAGCCTGTCGGCGCGCTTCCTGCCGGTGGTGATGGAGGGCCTGCTCGCCGACATCATCGGCGCCTTCATCCGCGACAACCGCGCGGTGCGCGTGCTGCTCGACATCGCCTCGCCGGCGCAGATGTATGCCTCGCTCGCCGCCGACCAGGTCGATTTCGGCATCTCGATCGGGCCGACGCCGAGCGGCTTCGTCGTCGACAAGCTGCGGATCGGGCGCAGCAGCCTGATGCTGGCGGTGGGGCGCCATCACCGCCTGGCCGGCGCCAAACGCGTCGGATTCGACGCCGTCGGCGGCGAGATGCTGGTGCAGCTGCCGCCGCCGCACAACATCCGCGCCGCCATCGACATGATGCTGCTCAACACCGGCATCCGCCCGGCGCTGGTGCACGAGGCGGGGACGCAGCGCGCCGCGGTGCGCCTGGTCGAGCGCACCGATTGCGTCACCTTCGTCGATTCCCATGTCGGCGCCGAGTTCGACCCAACGCGGCTGGTGGCGATCCCCTTCGCGCCGGAGATCGCCTGGGACATCGACATCATCTATCGCCGCGACCGGCGCCCCTCCAAGACGTTCCTGAACTTCCTGGCCTTCGTGAAGCGCGGCATGCAGGAGCCGGCAGGGCGGCGGCCCTGGCAATCCTTGACCCCAAAGCCTCATCTGTTAAACCCAAGACGGCGCCGCCAGAGGGCGCCCACGACCTAAGGTTTGCCGCCAAATGCCCGCCAAGAAGCCGCTCGTCATCGTCACGCGCAAGCTGCCCGACGCGATCGAGACGCGCATGCGCGAGCTGTTCGACGCGCGGCTCAACCTCGACGACCGCCCGATGGGCCAGGCCGAGCTGATCGAGGCGGTGCAGAAGGCCGACGTGCTGGTGCCGACCATCACCGACAAGATCGATTCCAAGGTCATCGTGCGGGCCGGCGCGAACCTCAAGCTGATCGCCAATTTCGGCACCGGCGTCGACAACATCGACGTCAAGACCGCGCTCGACAAGGGCATCACCGTCACCAACACGCCGGGCGTGCTGACCGAAGACACCGCCGACATGACGATGGCGCTGATCCTGGCGGTGCCGCGCCGGCTGGTCGAAGGCGTCAAGGAGCTGGAGGACGATCACTTCAAGGGCTGGGCGCCGAACTGGATGCTGGGGCACCGCGTCTACGGCAAGCGGCTGGGCATCGTCGGCATGGGCCGCATCGGCCAGGCGCTGGCGCGGCGCGCTAAGGCGTTCGGATTGCAGATCCATTATCACAACAGAAAGCCGGTGCATCCCGACATCGAGCACGAACTCGAAGCAACCTATTGGGAGAGCCTCGACCAGATGCTGGCGCGGATGGACATCGTGTCGATCAACTGCCCGCACACGCCGGCGACCTATCATCTGCTGAGCGCGCGGCGGCTGAAGCTGATGAAGCCGAGCGCCTATATCGTCAACACGGCGCGCGGCGAAGTGATCGACGAGAACACGCTGGCGCGGATGCTGGAGGCGGGGCAGCTCAGCGGCGCGGGGCTGGACGTGTTCGAGCACGAGCCGGCGGTGAATCCCAAGCTGCTGAAGCTGAAGAACGTGGTGCTGCTGCCGCACATGGGTTCGGCGACGATGGAAGGCCGCATCGACATGGGCGAGAAGGTCATCATCAACATCAAGACCTTCGCGGATGGGCATAAGCCGCCGGACCGGGTGATCCCGGCGATGCTTTGAGGGGCAGCGAATCGCGTAAAGGCAGGGAAACGAAACGGCGTTGCTAGACAACAAGAAACTTTTGAAGACGCGTCAATAGCTTCTGTTCGCCGCCCGGCAGCTCACACTCCCAAACCACGATAACCTTCCAGCCGAGCTTCCGAAGTTCAACCAGATGTTCAGCATCGCGGCGCCTATTTCGCTGAAGCTTCGGCAGCCAATAACCTGTGTTCGACTTGGGGCGGCGAGTAAGCTTGCACCGGCTGTTCTCATGCTGATGCCAAAAACAGCCATGAACAAGAACGATCTTCTGCCGGCCGGGGAACACAATGTCGGGGCGGCCGGGCAAATCGTAACGATGAAGCCGATATCGATAACCGTTCTTGTGGAGTAGCTTACGCACAATCAGCTCGGGCTTCATGCCCGTGCTGCGAATATTCTTCATGTTCCGGCTTCGAGCAGTTCGCGATATTCTATCGGTCATCAGAGATGAAGTTTGCTGCGGATTTTCTGCTCGAATTCGGGCAACGTGGCCGGCACACCTGCCGTCAAGCCCTCCACTGCGCGTTCGAGTGTCGTATAGATGATATCCTGGAGGGCCATTTTTGCGAAACTGCCATGCCCAAGTTCATCGAACCTCACTACAATCCACGCAATATCCGCATTGGAAACATGTGAAACGCGATCCATCGCTCCCAGTGAATCGAAAAATGGCTTGTCGATCACGACTGCCATTTTCTTTCCCCACCGGCGAAGAGTTGGCACCTTGATTTGCAATTGAGGCATAAGGCGTTTTGGCCCGCTGCTTCGAAAATCGGGACGGCGGCCTGCTCCCGGCAAAGGTATGCCATTTCCGGAGTGGCCTTTGATGGCGGGAAAGTCTTTGGAGAGCGCTCCGCCACTAAAATATACGGCCTGCATTTCCACAGCACACCAATTGAGTGGATTTGGCTCGGGATGAACACAAACCATATCGATTCTGCCGACGTCTTCCCGGGCGAATCCCGGATCGAAGTCATCCTCGTTATCCGGGATGCCGGACTCCGGCCCTTCCACTGGATCGGCCAGAGCTTCTGCCCCCGTCCGCTTCAGAAAAGGAATTTCTTTCGCGACACGCGGCGCGTCAGCGCCCAATAGTGCTTTGCCAATTTCCCTGACGATCAGACCGTCCTCCAAAAAGCGAACCGGGCAGGTCGCCGTGATAGGACCGAATTCAACTCCATTGGGAGAGTCAGCGAAGTTGCGAAGTGAACACACGCCGCTCTTTTTGTTGCATTTTGGGCCGCTTACGGGTGCCAACTGAGGCATATCCTGCATGAACCGGCATGGCATGGCTTTGTTGCTGATGCTTGTATATTCGGCCCGCTGCGCGTTTGTCAGACTACCATATAGCTGCCCATACCACTCCGCGATGCCATAAGAACCAGAGCGTGCGCGCTTTCTTGAGCGTATCATTCCCCGCAGAATATAGGCATTCTCGATCTATGCAACTTTGAGGCTCACTTCGAGCCCATCGGCCGCATGCGACGCTTCAGTATTGGTGATTGTGCAAGCAAGCCTGCGCCCAAGCAGCGGCGGGACGGCATTTCCCACCTGCACATACTGTTCGGTGCGGGGGCCCTTGAATTGAAACCAATCGGGAAATGACTGCAGCCGCGCCGCCTCGCGCACCGTCAAAGAACGATCCTGCTCGGGATGAATATAGGCCCCCCAATGCAGGTCGCATTTGGTCAATATCGTCGAAGCGAGTCCCTTCTTTTCTAGCCTTCCGTACCGCTTGGTATGGTCAGAGCGATGCGCTTTCTTCATTCCGGCCGGCAGAAGATTAAGCGGTATGTCGCGCCAACTGCCTCCTTCGGGAATGTGCTCCATTCTGGCCAGATTGATCTGCGCCAGCTTGGGAGCAGAGTGATTGAAAACGCCCCCGCCATTTTGGCGCAGCTCTCGCTGATATTCGGACTTCCCCTCGAACCGGTATGGCGAGCCGTCTTTGGCGGTTTCTCCATTTCTCAGTCTAGGCAAATCTCCAATCGCGTCCCAAACCGATACAAATGGCGCCAATCCTGGCCCATGCGTCGCTTGTAAATTCGGAATTGGAACCCCGACCCGATTTCCCACAAACAATATGCGCCGGCGTTCTTGAGGGATGCCGTAATCTTCGGTCCGAACCAGACGCGGTTCGACGTCATAGCCTAGTGCCCTCAGGCTCGTGAGAATCGCACGAACTACCATCCCGTTGGCGATCGACGTTATTCCCGTCACGTTTTCCATCACCAC
Source organism: uncultured Rhizobium sp. (assembly GCA_964465935.1). Taxonomy (GTDB): domain Bacteria; phylum Pseudomonadota; class Alphaproteobacteria; order Micropepsales; family Micropepsaceae; genus Rhizomicrobium. The sequence continues at coordinate 760 of CAYXMO010000200.1, read as the reverse complement.
CCAACGCGGCATTACACCTTCGACGATGCGCAGATATTCTTCGAACAAATGACTCCGCGCATCGTGCATTCCGCGCTGGTGGTTATAAACGCTATAGCCCTGGCATGGCGGACCACCCAACAGACAATCCAATTCGCCCTTCAGCAGGCCTGCAGCGCTCAGAAGCTTCGATGCCGAAATCGACTCGATGGGGCCGGGCAAGAATTTTGCTTCGCGATGTGTCGCGGCGAATGTTTCGCCGGCATACGGATCGATATCGTTGCCTGCGAGAACCTGAAAACCAGCTTGGCGAAAACCTTCCGACAACCCGCCTGCTCCGCAAAATAGATCGACAGCAGTTGGAGAGAGCCGTTCAATCATCTCACGCCTCCTTGGCGTCGAGCGGGCCTTTGGAGGAGAAGGTTTCATCACGAATCACTTTGAAAGACGCCCGCTTTGCATATCACAGCGATCAAATCGTTCCTTTTTCGTTCCTGTTTGTAAAGTCACAGCTACACTTAGAATTGCATCCACGATTCCTACAATCAATTCCTCTATACAGTTATTTTCACTGGGTAATTTCCTTCAGAACCTCCAAGAGCTTCCCGAACGCCCGCTCGGCTTGGGCTTCGTTGTAGATCTCCGCCCGTCCGGGCACGCACCAGCCGTGCAGCGCGCCTTCGTAGGTTTCGCTTTCGCTCTTGCCCGGCCATGCCTTCAGCGCGGCCTCGAATTTCGCGATCGTCTCGGCCGGCATCGAGCGGTCCTGCACCGCGTGGCC
>CAYXMO010000199.1:0-6120 GCA_964465935.1 uncultured Rhizobium sp. | reverse complement strand
CCGGTCCCGGCGCGCCGCGCGGCCAGGTCGTCGCCGCCAATGCCGACCTCGCGCTGCTGGTCGCCGCGCTCAACGGCGAGCTCAGCCTGCGCCGCATCGAGCGCTATCTCGCCGCGGCCTGGGAAAGCGGCGCCCAGCCCGCGGTCGTGCTGACCAAGGCCGATCTGTGCGGCGATGCCGCGGCGCGCAAGGCGCAGGTCGAAACCGTCGCGCTCGGCGTGCCGGTGCATGCGATCTCGTCGCTGAGCGGCGAAGGCCTGGAGGATTTGCGCGCGCTGCTCGGCCCCGGCAGGACCGCGGTGCTGCTCGGCAGCTCCGGCGTCGGCAAGTCGACGCTGGTCAACGCGCTCGCCGGCGAGGAGCGCATGGCGACGCGCGCCGTCAGCGCCGACGGCCAGCGCGGCCGCCACACCACGACGCATCGCGAACTGGTCCTGCTGCCCGGCGGCGCGCTCATTCTCGACACGCCCGGCATGCGCGAGTTCGGCCTGTGGGATGCCGGCGATGGCGTCGCTTCGGCCTTCGCCGAGGTCGAAGACTTGACGGCCCGGTGCCGCTTTTCCGATTGCCGCCACCGCGGCGAGCCGGACTGCGCCGTCCGCGCCGCGATTGCGGACGGCTCGCTCGCGGCCGAGCGCTGGGACGCCTACCGCAAGCTGCAGCGCGAGCTGCGCTTCGAGCGCAACAAGACCGATTTTCAGGCGCGCGCCGAAACGCGCAGGGCCCGCGTCAAGCAAAACCGGGACTATCGCGCCTACAAGAAATTCCGCGAAGAGGAGGAGTGATTATGCCACCTGCGCCGCGGCGCGTTCCGGCTTGCTGGTCGCCAGCTTCAGCATGGTGAGGTAGTCGGGCTGGATTTCCATCCGCGGCCCCAGCCCCTTGGCCAGCAGCAGCGCATGCAGCCGCGGCAGGCGGTAGCAGGGCACGTAGAACAGGAGGTGATGGTCGACGTGGTAGTTCACCCAATAGGGCGCCACCAGCGCCCGCACCGGCAACGACGCATAGGTCGTGCGCGCGTTGCGGAAGACGTCGTTGTCGTCCGGCACCATGGCGTGCTCGGCGATGTTGCGCACCCGCGTGATTGCCATGTGCCAGGTGATGTTGGGCAGCACCCAGAACATCAGGAAATAATGCGGCTTTCCGAACGCCGTCATCAGCGCCAGCAGCAGGAGCTGCACCGCATATTGCCGCCCGATGCGGTCCCAGAACGCCTTGGCGCGTTCGCGCAGCGGCATGCCCGGCTCGCCCAGCGAGCGCAGGAACTGCGCCTTGCGCTGCTTGAAGCCGGTCTGGCCGGTGAGATCGCGGATCATCTTGCGCTTGAAGCTCTCGCGCGTGATCGGGAATTTCGCCGACAGGCTCAGATCGGGATCGTCGGCCTGCTGGGTGCGGCGGTGATGCACCAGGTGATAATGACGATAGGCGATCATCTCGCCCATGGTCGGATAGGCGCACAGCCATTGCCCGGCCCATTCGTTCAGCGCCCGCGTCTTCATCAGGACGCCATGCGCCGCGTCGTGCATAAGGATGGCGAGCCCGAGCTGGCGGCTGCCGATCACGATCACGGCGGCGAGGAAGGTGAGCGGATTGGGCCACAGCGCATAAGCCGCCATGGCGAGGCCGATCACGGCCCAGGCATGGAGGACGCAGAGCATGCCCAGGACATCCGAGCGCGCCCGCACCGACGCCAACTCGGCCGGCGAGAACACGGACGTAGGATCGAAGCGCTGCACGTTCATGACGCAATTATAGGCCGTTCGCGCCGCTTGCGAAGGCCAAAGTTCCGCCCAATTCCGCAGCGTCAGCGGCCCAATTGCTTGGGATCGTAATAGAATCGCTCTTTGGCGATCTTCTCGCCGCGCCAATGCTGATAGGCGATCTCGTCGAGCACGATCTTGCGCCCGTCATTCTGCTCGAACTCGAACAGCCAGCGGATCACCACCAGGTCGTGGTCGATCAGGTAAGGCCGCACGCACTGCGCGCGGATGTTCTTGGACCGCGCCATGGTCCGCCGCTCGCCCTCGACCAGTTTCGCCAGTCCGTGGCGCGGCGGATCGAGGTTCTCTTGCATGCTGGCGTCGTCGGCATAGAAGCGCGCGATGGCGGTGTCGAACTGGCCGGCCTCCACCATCGCGATCAGGTCTTCGACGGTCTGTCGCCCCGGCATTACCAGATCCAGCTCGACAGCAGGAACGCCAGCGCGATCAGCGCGCCGCTGTCGCGGTTGGCGCGGAACAGTTTGAGGCAGCGCGCCGGGTCTTCGATTCGCAGCGTATGGGCCTGCCACAAAAGGTGCGCCCCCGCCGCGATCATCACGAAACCGAACGGCCAGCCGGCATGCGCCGCGAAGCCCGACGCCAGGATCAGCGCGAAGGCGATGGCATAGAAGCCGAGTACCCAATCCCTAGCCCGCGCGCCGAACAGACGCGCCGTCGACTTCACGCCGATCAGCGCGTCGTCGTCCTTGTCCTGCAGCGCATAGATCGTGTCGTAGCCTAGCGTCCAGAAGAACAGCCCGGCATAGAGCATCGCGTCTGCCGCATCGATGGCGCCGGTCTGCGCCGCGAAGCCGACGAGGGCCCCCCAGTTGAACGTCAGCCCCAGCCAGGCTTGCGGCCACCAGGTGATCCGCTTCATGAAGGGATAGGCCGCGACCAGCAGCAGCGAGGCGGCGCCGATCTCGATCGCGAAGATATTGAGCTGGATCAGCACCGCCAGCCCCGCCGCCAGTTGCGCCCCCAGGAACAGCCACGCCTGCCGCAGCGTCACGGCGCCCGACGGGATCGGCCGGCCGCGCGTTCGCGCCACGGCCGCGTCGATGTCGCGGTCGACGATGTCGTTATAGGTGCAGCCGGCGCCGCGCATCGCCAGCGACCCGATGGCGAAGATGAGGGCGAGATAGAGGTCGTGCCCGTTCGAGAACGGCCGCTCGCTGGCGATGGCGCCCAGTATGAGGCCAAACATGCACGGCCAGAACAGCAGCCATGTCCCGATCGGGCGGTCCAGCCGCATCAGCCGCAGGAAAGGCTTTAGCGCCTCCGGCGCCCGGTCGACCCAGGTCGATACCACTGCGTCGGCGGGTTTAGGTACTTGTTGCTCGATGACCATTTCAACCAATAGTGTCATGGCCTGCGAATGCGGGCCACCCCGTTATTGACATGACGACCGATAAACGACCTCGACTACAAAAGCAGCAGGACCACAAGAAGGTGCTGCCGTCGCCAAATATTGCCATCGAGACCGAATTTCTCTTGCTCGGCCAAATCGCCTTCGAGGATTGGAACGCTCCCGACGACTGCGAAGCGTTTCGTGACCTCTGAAGATGCCGCAACCTGACCGGATGAGCGACACCGAACTCCACGAACCCGGCGGCAAGGTCCGTCTGTTTGTCGGCGACCCGCTGCGCGCCGGCGCTTGCGTCGTGCCCGGCGATGCCCAGATGCATTACCTCCTGCACGTCATGCGCGCCAAGGCCGGCGACCGCGTCAGCCTGTTCAACGGCGCCGACGGCGAATGGCTGGCGCGCATCGCCGGGCAGTCGAAGCGCAGCTGCACCCTCGAATGCGAGCGCCAGACCGCGGCGCAAGCCGAAGTCCCCGACATCTGGCTCTGCTTCGCGCCGGTCAAGAAGACGCCGTCCGACTACGTCGTGCAGAAGGCGACCGAGCTCGGCGTGCGCGTGCTCCAGCCGGTCTTCACCCGCCGCACCATCGTCGCCCGCGTCAACCTGGAGCGCATGCACGCCAACGCGGTGGAAGCCGCCGAGCAATCGGACCGCCTTGGCGTGCCCGAGACGCGCGAGCCGCTGCGCCTCGACAAGCTGCTCGCGGCCTGGCCCAAGGACCGCCGCCTGATCTTCTGCGACGAGGGCGGTGCTCCCGCCATCGCCGACGCTCTGCGCGGCCTGCCCGCCGGCCCCGCCGCCATCCTTACCGGTCCCGAGGGCGGCTTCGACGCGCAGGAGCGCGACGCCTTGCGCGCGCTACCCTTTGTCATTCCGGTGTCGCTGGGACCGCGTATCTTGCGTGCCGACACCGCGGCGCTGGCGGCGCTCGCGGTCTGGCAGGTCCTGGCGGGGGATTGGTCTTCGACCTGAACTTGCCTGGGCGCGGCGAAAACTCTTAGATGACGGCCTCAATTCTTCGAAAGGGAAGACTATGTCGATCGACGGCAAGTGGAACATCGTGGTCAAGTCGCCGATGGGCGATCAGAAGTCGCTGCTCACCTTCAAGCAGGAAGGCAACGTGCTCACCGGCACCGCCGAAGCGCAAGGCCAGTCGCAGCCGATCAAGGACGGCAAGATCGACGGCGACAAGATCTCGTGGAGCGTCTCGATCACCACGCCGATGCCGATGACGCTGGAGTTCTCCGGCACCTTCGCGGGCGACACCATGTCGGGCAACGTCAAGGCCGGCGCTTTCGGCTCGTTCCCGTGGTCGGGCGTCCGCGCTTAGCGCGCCAGGTTGCTCAAGTCCACGCCATAGAGCGCCGCGTTCTTCTTTATGTAAGCGGGGCGTTCTTCGACCGTTTCGCCGCGCAGGCTGGCGCACAGGATGTCGAGCATCGTGTGCCAGCCCATCGCGTTCTGCGGCACGAAGCGTTCCAGCACCGGGAAATGCGTGAAGGCGAGCAGCACATCGCCGCCGCGCGCGTCCAGTTCGAACGTCGGATAGGATTCCGGATAGGCCGATGCCGCGTCCGGCGGATCGGCGGGATCGAACACGTTCCAGGTGTAGACCAGCTTCTTCGGCGGCTGCCATTGCGTGACCGTGCCGCGGATGTGCCCGCCCATCAGCCGCACCGCGCCGCCCGCGCGCGGCTCGATCGAACTATCGGCGCCGAACCAGCCCGGCAAATTCTTCGTTTCCGCGATGAACGACCACACCCGCTCGATCGGCCCGGGCAGGGTGCGCGTGAACCGCACGCAGGGCAAGTTGGAGATATCGCCTTTGTCGCTCATCACGCCGTCTCCGCATATTTCGCGCGGTACAGTGCCGCGTAAGGCTCGTCGCTGCGGTAGGGCACGAACAGTCCGTCGATCCCCTGCGCGATAACGTCCAGGAATGCCTCCCAGCCGCCGAGGAATGGCAAAATATCGCTGCGTTTGGCGTCCTTGGGAAAGCTGTGCAGCAGGACTAGGCGGCAGCCGCCGGGCTGCGGCGTCAGTTCCCACCGCGCCAACGATTGCGGCATGCCGTAATTTTCGAGCCAGGTGAATTCGAGCACGCGCTCCGGTTCGAACGCCGTGATCCTGCCCGTCATCACGACGCCGAGATCGCGAAACGTCAGAACGAACTTGCCGCCGACCCTTGGTTCGATCTCCACGTCGCCCAGCCAATTCGCCAGGATTTTCGGATCGGTCAGTCCCGCCCAGACCTTCGCCACCGGCCGCGCGATGGAGCGCGTGAACCGCACGGCATGTCCGCCGCCCGGCAGCGCCGACAGTTCGCCGTCGCGCGCCAGCGTCGGCGCTTCGCGGAACAGTCCGGCATAGCGCGCCTCGGATTCGCGCAGCGCGGCCTGATCGGCCACGCCGCCGCCCTGCACCAGCCGGTCCAGGATGACATGCCAGCCGCCGCCAAGCTCGACCGGGTCCCCCTCTGGTGTGCCGGGCGGCAGGATATGCATCAGCTTCAGCTTCGTCCGCCCCTCTTGCGGCGACAGCATCCAGCGCACCACCGAAGGCGGCGCGGCATCGTTCTCGCCCCACGAATATTCGAGCAGGCGCTCCGGCTCCAAGGCTTGGATCACCCCCCGCATCGGGCCGTCGGGGAAATGAAGGACGAAAGCGCCGCCAAGCCGCAGATCGACCTCCGCGCGATCGAGCCAGCGCTGCAGCAGCTCCGGTTCGGTCAGCATCGCCCATACCTGCGCCGGCGCTTTGTCGATCACCCGTTCGTAAAGCAGGATCGTTCCGCCGCCGGGCGTGCGCATCACCGTGCCTAGTGTCGTCATGCCGTCTCCCGCACCTGTTCGAAGATGTCGCGATAGGTCTGTTCCAGCGGCCTCCAAGCCTCGGCATTGTAGGCGAGGGCGATGCCGTCGCCGCCGTCTATCGCGACCAGCATGGCGTCGAGGAACGAATGCCAGCCGGCGCCGAAGCTGACGATGTCGTCC
>CAYXMO010000198.1:0-6132 GCA_964465935.1 uncultured Rhizobium sp. | reverse complement strand
TGGTGCCGCAGGTGAGAATCGAACTCACGACCTATCCCTTACCAAGGGATTGCGCTACCACTACGCTACTGCGGCATCCGTGGTATTTCCGCCCGTCAGGGCCGGAAGGACGGCTGCTATAGCCAACCCTAGGGCAAAGGGAAAGGCCCGTTTTCGCCGCCATGACGCCCAAGCCCAAAGCCGGCAAACCGACCCGTGAAGACCGCCTGGCCGCCGCCTTGCGGGAGAACCTCAAGCGGCGCAAGCAGGCCGCCCGCGCCGCCTCCCGCCCAGCGCCGGAGGGGCCGGGGGAAGCGGCGCCGGAGCGCCCGAATACCGCCCAGAAGCCGGGTTAACTTGAGGCTCGCGCGCTTCTGTTCGCGGGCCATTGCCCGCGCTACAAGAATGCCGACAGCCGCCATCCGGGCGCAGCAGAGGGACAATGGACAGAATTCGCGTACGCGGCGGCAACCGCCTCAAGGGTGAAATTCCGATCAGCGGCGCCAAGAACTCGGCGCTGAAGCTGATGGCTGCCGCGCTGCTCACCGACCAGCCGGTCACCTTGCGCAACATGCCGCGCCTCGCCGACATCGGCGGGATGAGCGATCTGCTGATGCAGTTCGGCGTCAGCATGAACATCCGGCGCGGCGCCGCGCTCGGCCAGAGCGACACGATGCGGCTGCATACGCCCCGGATCGAGTCGGCGCTCGCCTCCTACGACCTGGTGCGCAAGATGCGCGCGAGCTTCCAGGTGCTGGGGCCGCTGTTGGCGCGCCATCGCGAAGCGAAGATCTCGCTGCCCGGCGGCTGCGCCATCGGGGCGCGGCCGGTCGATTTCCACATCCAGGGCTTCGAAGCGATGGGGGCGCGGATCGACCTGGAAGACGGCTATGTGATCGCGAGCGCCAAGGACGGCCTCAAAGGCACGACCTTCACCGTGCCGCGCGCCTCGGTCGGCGCGACCGAGAACCTGCTCACCGCCGCGACGCTGGCCGAAGGCCGCACCGTGCTGAAGAACGCCGCGCGCGAGCCGGAGACCGAAGACCTCGGGCGCTTCCTGATCGCCATGGGCGCGAAGATCACGGGTCTGGGGACGTCCGAGATCACCATCGACGGTGTCGAGCGCTTGAACGGCTGCGAATATTCGGTGATGCCCGACCGCATCGAGACCGGCACCTACGCCATCGCCACGGCGCTGGCCGGCGGCGAAGTCGAGCTGGTCGGGGCGCGGGCGGAGTCGAACGGCGCGCTCTACAACCTGCTGCGCAACATCGGCACGGAAGTGACGCAGACCAATCGCGGCATCGCGGTGCATCGCAATGGCGTGCGCCCGACCGCGATCGACGTCACCACCGACGTGTTTCCGGCTTTCCCGACCGACCTGCAGGCGCAGTTCATGGCGCTGATGGCGGTGTCGAACGGCATTTCGCATATCCGCGAGACCGTGTTCGAGAACCGTTACATGCACGTGCCCGAACTCACCCGCATGGGCGCCAATATCCGCATCGAAGGTGACATGGCGACGGTGACCGGCGTCGACCGCCTGAAAGGCGCGCAGGTGATGGCGACCGACCTGCGGGCGTCGGTCAGTCTGGTGCTAGCGGGCCTGGTCGCCGAGGGCGACACGGTCGTCAACCGCGTCTATCATCTCGACCGCGGATTCGAACGGCTGGAGGAGAAGCTCTCCGGCGTCGGCGCCGATATCGAGCGGCTGAGCGCATGAAGGCAGGGTTGACCCTGGCGGCCGAGGACGCCGCCGATCTCGAAGTGATATCCGCGCGCCTGCAGGATGCGGTGGCGCAGATGCAGGACCTCGTCTATCTGCCCAAGAAGCGGCGCTTCGCAGGCATCTTCAACCGTTTCCGCTGGGAGGAGGACGAGAAGCGCGGCAACCAGCGGGTGCGTGCCGGATTGCATTTCGACGGCGTGCTCTCGGTCAAATCGTCCAAGCTCAAGCGCGGCGCGCCGGAAGCCGTGGTGTCGCTGCTCGCGATCCGCTTCACGCCCAAGGGCGGCGAAGACCCCGGCGGCACGGTCGAGCTGACCTTCGCCGGCGGCGGCGCCCTGAAACTCGACGTCGAGGCGGTCGACGCCGGCCTCACCGACCTTGGCGGCGTCTGGGCCGCGCGCGGCCGCCCGGCCCATGAAGAAACCTGACCATGGCGCGCCGCCTCGATGCCAGCGCGCCGGACTTTGAGGCGCGGTTCGACGCACTTCTGAACGCCAAGCGCGAGGAAGAGGAAGACGTCGCAGGCGTGGTGCGCGGCATCCTGGCCGAGGTGCGGACACGCGGCGACGCGGCGCTGGTCGAGCTGACCAACAAATTCGACCGCGCCGGCGTGACCGCGGCGACGCTGCGGCTGACGCAGGCCGAGATCGACGCGGCGGAAGTGCAGTGCGGCAAGGCGGCACTCGACGCGCTCGGCGTCGCGGCGGCGCGGATCGAGGCGTTTCACCGCCGGCAATTGCCGAAGGACGAATGGTTCACCGATGCGATCGGCGCCAAGCTCGGCTGGCGCTGGACGGCGCTGGACAGCGTCGGGCTCTACGTGCCCGGCGGTACCGCGGCTTATCCCAGCTCCGTCCTGATGAATGCCGTGCCGGCGCGTGTCGCGGGCGTCGAGCGCGTCGTGATGGTGACGCCGGCGAGCGGCGGCAAGATCAATCCGCTGGTGCTGGCGGCCGCCAAGCGCGCCAGGGTGAGCGAGATCTACCGCGTCGGCGGCGCCCAGGCGGTGGCGGCGCTGGCTTACGGCACGGCGACTATCGCGCCCGCCGACAAGATCGTCGGCCCCGGCAACGCCTATGTCGCCGCCGCCAAGCGCGAAGTCTTCGGCAAGGTCGGGATCGACTCGGTGGCGGGACCGTCCGAAATCCTGGTCGTCGCCGACGGCGCCAACGATCCGGAATGGATCGCCGCCGACCTGCTGAGCCAGGCCGAGCACGACGCCTCGTCGCAGAGCATCCTGATCACCGACGACGCCGGCTTCGCGGCCACGGTCGAGCAGGCGGTAGAGCGCCGCCTGGCGCTGCTGCCGCGCGAAAAGATCGCGCGCGCGAGCTGGAACGACTACGGCGCGGTCATCGTGGTGGCGAAGCTCGAAGATGCCGCGCCGCTGGTCGACCGGCTCGCGCCGGAGCATCTGGAGATCGCGACCGCGCGGCCCGAGGACTTCGCCAAGCTGGTGCGCCACGCCGGCGCCATTTTCCTGGGACGCCACACGCCCGAGGCGATGGGCGATTACATCGCCGGGCCCAACCATGTGCTGCCGACCTCGCGCACGGCGCGGTTCTCGTCCGGACTGTCGGTGCTCGATTTCATGAAGCGCACCACGCTGCTGCAATGCGATCCGGGCAGCGTCGCCGCCATCGGTCCCGACGCCATCGCGCTGGCCGAGGCCGAAGGCCTGGACGCGCATGCCCGCTCCATCGCCGCGCGGCTGAATGGCGCGCGATGACCGATTCGTTCCATCTGACCGCGATCACGCTGGATGAGCGCTCGATCGTGCGCCGCACCCGCGAGATCGAGCAGGAGCGCGACATCGCGATCTACGATCTGATCGAAGCCAACAGCTTCAAGCCGGAAGGTTCGCCCGGCGGGCCCTACAAGCTGATCCTCGGCGTCGAAGACAACCGGCTGACCTTCGACATCCGCCTGGAAGACGACAGCCCGCACGGCAAGATCATGCTGTCGCTGACGCCGCTGCGGCGCGTGATCAAGGACTACTTTTTGATCTGCGACAGCTACTACAAGGCGATCCGCAACGCCCCGCCGTCGCAGATCGAGGCGCTCGACATGGGCCGCCGCGGCCTGCACGACGAGGGCTCCGTGCTCTTGCGCGAAAGACTCAAGGGCAAGGTCGAGCTCGACCACGACACGGCGCGCCGCATCTTCACCCTGATCTGCGTCCTGCATCTGAAGGGCTAAGCCGATGCGGGGGCCTCATGGCGAGGAACTGCCCGGCGCCGTCCTGTTCGCCTGCACGATGAATTCGGTGCGCAGCGTGATGGCCTTCGCGATCATGAAGCACCTGTTCGGCAAATTCGTCTATGTCGACGCCGCCGGGGTGCGCGCCGGCGAGCTCGATCCCATCGCCGTCGAAGTGATGGAGGAGCTCGGCATCGAGATCGGCAAGTACCATCCCAAGACCTTCGAGGACATGGAAGACTCGTCGATGTTCGACCTGTGCATCACGCTGTCGCCGGAGGCACAGCACCGCGCCATCGACCTGGCCCATACCAGCGCCATCGAGATCGAGTATTGGCCGACCATGGATCCGACCATCGTGGAGGGCAACCGCGACCAGCGCCTCGACGCCTACCGCGCCACGCGCGACGGGATCCTCAAGCGGATCAAGAACCGGTTCTCCGAAAAACACGCGGCGGATACATAACCTCTCCCGCCTGCGGGAGAGGTCGGCGAGCGAAGCGAGACGGGTGAGGGTAGGCAGCCCCGCACCGTGCCCTCACCCGGAAATGCTTCGCATTTCCGACCTCTCCCGCAAGCGGGAGAGGTTATCTTCCACCCCGCCTGCTCGGGAGAACCAGGAAAACTTGCTTTTCCGCGCTTTCGGTGGCATTTCCCCGCCCAGCCAAGCATCAGAGGACGAATGGCGAAGGAAGAACTGCTGGAATTCGAGGGCACGGTCAGCGAGCGCCTGCCCAACGCGACGTTCCGCGTCATGCTGCAGAACGGCCACGAGATCATCGCCCACACCGCCGGCAAGATGCGCAAGAACCGCATCAGCGTGCTGACCGGCGATAAGGTGATGGTGGAGATGACGCCCTATGACCTCACCAAGGGGCGGATCACCTATCGCTTCAAATAGGGTCCTGGTCCTGGCGAGCGAGAGCCCGCGGCGCCTGACGCTGCTGGCCCAGGCCGGAATCGTCCCCGACGCGGTGCGCGCCTCCGCGATCGACGAAACCATCCACAGGAAAGAGGAGCCGCGGCCCTACGCGCTGCGGCTGGCCGCGGCCAAGGCGCGTGCCGTCGCGGACGCCTGGGACGGCGTCCCGGCGCTGGTCCTGGCCGCCGACACCGCCGTTGCCGTCGGCCGCCGCATCCTGCCCAAGGCGTCGAGTGACGCCGAAGTGCGCCAGTGCCTGGAATTGCTGAGCGGCCGCGCCCATCGCGTGTTGACGGCGGTAGCGCTGCTGGCACCGGACGGAAAGCTCCGTACACGCATGGTCGAGACGCGGCTGATCTTCGACCGCCTCGATGCCGCCGCCATCGAATCTTATGTGCGCTGCGGCGAAGGCTTGGGCAAAGCCGGCGGCTATGCGGTGCAGGGCAGGGCCGAAATCTTCGTGCGCCTGCTCAGCGGTTCTTATTCCAATGTGGTCGGCCTGCCCTTGCGGGAAACAATCTCCCTTCTTCGGGGCGGCGGCTATCCGTGTTAGCGTCGCGCGTCGCTATTGCCTGAGCACCCGAATGCCGAAGGACGTCCTGATCAACGCAGGGGCGGGGGAAATCCGCGTAGCCGTGGTCGAGGACGGCCGCCTGCAGGACCTCATGCTCGAGCGCACCATCGGCCTGGAAGACGGCCCGCGCCGGAAATCCGATGGCCGCGCCGGCCACAGCCTGATCGGCAACATCATCCTGGGCCGCGTCCAGCGCGTGCTGCCCGGCATGCAGGCGGCGTTCGTCGATGTCGGTCTGGAGCGCGCCGGGTTCCTGGGCGCGCGCGAGGCGCGCTGCCTTGCCGATCTGCCGGGCTATGACGAGGAGCGCACGCCGAAGATTTCCGAATGCGTCCACGAGGGCGAGGAAATCCTGGTCCAGGTCGTCAAGGACCCGATCGGCGAGAAGGGTGCGCGGCTCTCCGCCAACATCACCATTCCGGGCCGTCTTGCCGTGATGGTGCCGAACACGCCCGGCATCGCACTGTCGCGCCGCATCGAGGAAGACGGCGAGCGCGACCGCATGCTGGCGCTGGGCGAGGCGATGATCGCGCAGGGCGGCGACCGTCTGGTCCCCGGCGCCGGCTACATCCTGCGCACCGCCGCCAGCGAAGCGACGCTGGCCGACCTGAAAGAAGACGCCGAGCGGCTGGCCGAGGCGTGGCGCCCGGTGCTGACGCGGCGCCAGGGCGCCCGCGCGCCGGCGACGCTCTATCACGATCTCGATCCGGTCGAGCGCACGATGCGCGA
>CAYXMO010000197.1:0-6133 GCA_964465935.1 uncultured Rhizobium sp. | reverse complement strand
CTTGACCACGGGCTTTTCGACCTTGATCACGCGGATTTGCTCCGTGTGCGGACGAGCGTTCAGCGAAGCGCCGATCGCGGCGCTCGCGGTCGCGAGCACGATGGCAAGCGCACCGACAAGAACGCGATCCGATCGCGACAAAGCGTCTTTGGTTTTCATGATCCCTTGGCTCTCTGACTGTTTCGGTCTTCAACTCAAAATCGCAACAACGCCCGAAATGTCCCCCGCCTCACCCGATTGGGTGCGCGGCTTGTGCCAACGAAAAAACGAATCGTCAAATTAAAATTTTCAGATTCATGACACCGCGTCATTTGACGTAGGAAAACCTAGGGTTTCCCTGCACCGTCCGTACACAGATCACTCGTCCGCGTTGCGCTTTGTCAAAGCCGCCTGTGCCGCGGCGAGACGCGCGACCGGCACGCGGAATGGTGAACACGAGACGTAGTCGAGTCCCGAGTCGTGACAGAATCGTATCGAATCCGGATCGCCGCCATGCTCGCCGCAGATGCCGAGCTTCAGATTTTTGCGCGTCTTGCGTCCGCGCTCCGCCGCGATCTTCACCAACTCGCCGACGCCGTCGACATCGATGGTGACGAACGGATCGCGCGCGATCACGCCCTTGCCGAGATAGTCGGTGAGGAACATGCCGGCGTCGTCGCGGCTGATCCCGATCGTCGTCTGCGTCAGATCGTTGGTGCCGAAGGAGAAGAATTCGGCCGCTTGCGCGATCTCGCCGGCGCGCAGCGCGGCGCGCGGCAATTCGATCATCGTGCCGACGAGATAGGCCGGCAGCTTGCCCTGCTCCGCCTTCACCGCGGCGGCGACCACGTCGATGCGGTCCTTGATGCGGTCGAGCTCGGCCTTGAAGCCGACCAGCGGCACCATGATTTCGAGCTGCACCGGCGCCCCGCCGCCGGCCTCGACGTTGAGCGCCGCTTCCAGGATGGCGCGCGCCTGCATCTCGTAGATTTCCGGATAGGTGATGCCCAGCCGCACGCCGCGGTGGCCGAGCATGGGGTTGCTCTCGTGCAGCGCGATGGCGCGGGCGCGCAGCTTGGCGGGATCGCCGCCGGCGGCGCGCGCGACCTCGGCGATTTCCTCCTCCTTCTGCGGCAAAAATTCGTGCAGCGGCGGATCGAGCAGGCGGATGGTGACGGGCAGCCCCTCCATCGCCTTGAAGATGCCTTCGAAATCCTGGCGCTGCATCGGCAGCAGTTTCGCCAGCGCCGCTTTGCGGTCGGCTTCCGCGTCGGCCAGGATCATCCGGCGCACCGCGACGATCCGATCGGCGTCGAAGAACATGTGCTCGGTGCGACACAATCCTATGCCTTCGGCCCCAAACTTGCGCGCCACCGCCGCGTCCTCCGGCGTGTCGGCATTGGTGCGCACCTTCAGGGTGCGGATGGAATCGGCCCAGCCCATCAACACGCCGAAATCGCCGGTTAGTTCGGGTTGCTTGAGATCGACGCGGCCCTTGAACACCTGTCCGCTGGCGCCGTCGATCGTGATGACGTCGCCGCGCTTGATGACGTGCTTGCCCGCCGTCATCGTGCCGGCCGCGACGTCGATCTTGATCATGCCGGCGCCTGAGACGCAGGGCCGCCCCATGCCGCGCGCCACCACCGCGGCGTGGCTCGTCATGCCGCCGCGCGCGGTCAGAATGCCCCGTGCCGCGTGCATGCCGTGGATGTCTTCCGGACTGGTCTCGGTGCGCACAAGGATGACGTCGCGGTGATCGGCGGCGAGCTTCTCCGCTTCGTCGGCGGTGAACGCGACTTCGCCGGTGGCGGCGCCGGGCGAGGCGGCAAGACCGGACGCGATCTGCTCCTTGGGCGCGTTGGGATCGAGCGTGGGATGCAGGAGCTGGTCGAGCGCCGAAGGCTCGACGCGGCCGACCGCGGCGCGCTTGTCGATCAGCCCTTCGCGCTCCATGTCGACCGCGATCTTCAGCGCCGCTTCCGCGGTGCGCTTGCCGCCGCGGGTCTGCAGCATGAAGAGCTTGCCTTCCTGCACCGTGAATTCCAGGTCCTGCATGTCGCGGTAGTGCTTCTCCAAGCGCTCGCAGATGGCGCTGAGCTCGGCGAAGGCCTTGGGCATCGCCTCTTCCATCGACGGTTTGCGCGCGCCCTGGCGCTCGCGCACGATCTTGGAGATCGCCTGCGGCGTGCGGATGCCGGCGACGACGTCCTCGCCCTGGGCGTTGATCAGGAACTCGCCGTAAAGCAGCTTCTCGCCGGTCGCCGGATCGCGGGTGAAGGCGACGCCGGTGGCGGATGTCTCGCCGCGATTGCCGAACACCATCGCCTGCACCGTCACCGCGGTGCCCCACTCCTCGGGGATGTTGTGGATGCGGCGATAGGTCTTCGCGCGCGGCGAATGCCACGAGCCGAACACCGCGCCGATCGCGCCCCACAGCTGCTCGTGCACGTCTTCCGGAAACGGCCGGCCCAATTCCTTCTGCACCCGCGCCTTGAACAGGCCGGCGATCTTCTTGAGGTCCTCCGCCGTCAGGTCGGTATCGAGGTCGTAGCCCTTGTCCTCCTTCTCGCCGTCGAGGATTTCCTCGAACAGCGCATGCTCGACGCCGAGCACGACGTCGGAATACATCTGGATGAAGCGGCGATAGGAGTCATAAGCGAAGCGCGCGTCGCCGGTGAGCCTGGCCAGCCCCTCGGTCGTCTCGGCGTTGAGGCCGAGATTAAGAACGGTGTCCATCATCCCCGGCATCGAGACCCGCGCCCCCGAACGCACCGACACCAGCAGCGGCCGCGCCGCGTCGCCCAGCGTGCCGCCGGCCCGTGCCCCCACCGCGCCCAGCGCCGCCGCCACCGCCCCCTTGAGGTCGGCGGGATAGGTCTCGCCATGGGCATAGTAGTAGGTGCAGACCTCGGTGGTGATCGAGAAGCCGGGCGGCACGGGCAGGCCCAGATTGCTCATCTCGGCCAGATTGGCGCCCTTGCCGCCGAGCAGGTTCTTCATCCCCGCATCGCCCTCGGCCTTGCCGTCGCCGAAGGAGTAGACCCACTGTGACATTAGAACCCCGTCATGGCCGGGCAGCGAGCGTAGCGAAGCGCGACCCGGCCACCCATCAACAAATACAAATGTCATGGCCCGCGAATGCGGGCCACCCGGATGATCGTAGAGCACCCGGTCCATCGATCACATAAGACAAGTTGCGCCATATCGGAACCGTGCGGCGCGGGGCATCAGCTGGGCGGCCGTCCATACGCTGTCGCTATGGACCGCGGGCCATGACAAGCTGGACAGGTCGCCACGACAAGGAATCGCCATGCCCCAGAGCGCCATCTTCGCCCCCGTCGGCGTCCTCGCCTTCTGGACCTTCGCGGTCCTGCTGCTGATCCCGTTCCGCCGCTTCCGCGCCGGCTTCGCCGGCCAGATCACCTCCGACGACTTCAAGTTCGGCGAGTCGAGCAACGTGCCGGGACACGTCACCATCCCCAACCGGGCGATGATGAACCTGCTCGAACTGCCGGTGCTGTTCTACGTCGTGTGCCTGATGTTCTTCGTCACGGGCGCCGTGACGGCGCTGACGCTCCAGATCGCCTGGGCCTATGTCGGCTTTCGCCTCGCCCAGACCCTGATCCATCTGACCTACAACAACGTCATCCACCGGCTGACCGCCTTCGCGGTGTCGAACTTCATCCTGGTGGCGCTGTGGGTTCTGTTCTTCTTCCCTGTCATGGCGAAGTAGGACGCGCTGCCGGCGTTTTCGCCTTACGGCGCAAAGAAGGGGAATAGCCCCCATGCGCGGGTGCGCGTTGCCGCGGGCGGCGCTAGTATCTAGGTCGGGGCTTGCAAAGAGGAGTTTCAAGCAACATGACATTGCGCAAATTCATCATCGAGCGCGACATCCCCGCCGTCGGCTCGTTCGAGCGCGAGCAGCTCAAGGGCGCCGCGGCCCAGTCCAACAAGGTGCTCAAGGAATTGGGGCCGGACATCCAGTGGCAGGAGAGCTACGTCGCCGCCGACAAGACGTTCTGCGTCTATCTCGCCAAGGACGAAGCGATCATCAGGAAGCACGCCGAGCTCAGCGGCTTCCCCGCGACCAAGATCACCGAGGTGCGCAAGATGATCGACCCGACGACGGAGAAGGACGGGGCGTAGCAAGCCGGCCTGGCCGACGCTCGCGCGGACACTATACACAACTTATGGTTTAGTGTATGCTTCGTGCAATTTCTGAGGGAATTGCCGATGGAATGCATTCATCTGTGCTTCGGACCTCCGCATCATCGCATTTGCCATACGTTTTGCTGGCCTTTGCGTTACCCCATCTGGCCGCCGCAGCCCACGCCCGATCCGCCGCCTGAATTCGATCTGTTTGGCGGTTTGACCATCAACGGTGGACATCCTGAATGGTTGGCCGACGTGCACGCGCTGGCGCTGGCTCTGCACAGCGCCCAAATGGCCAAGGGGGACGTCGCGAAGACTCTCCATGAGGCCGTCGGCCAGGGGATCGCCCATGTCCGGCAGCGGCTGCCAGCCGAATTCGCGTTGTCGCTCCACGATCATGCGGCGGAGGCGAAAGCCTAACCCTCGATCTTCGAGAAGTCCGCGACTTGATGCAGCGTCGCGCGCAGCGCGCCTAGCAGGTTCAGCCGGTTGGCGCGGACGACTTTGTCGTCGGCATTGACTTTGACCGTGTCGAAGAACGCATCGACCGGAGCCCGCAGCCCCGCCATCACCCGCATCGCGCCGGCGAAATCCTCGCGTTCCAGCGCCGGAGCGATCTCGCCCTTCGCCGCCGTCAGCGCCGCGAACAGCGCCTGCTCGGGAGCTTCCGAAAGATGGCTCTCTTCGACCTCGCCGAAATACCCCTGCCCGTCCTTCTTCTCCTCGGCTTTGAGGATATTGGCAGCGCGCTTGTAGCCGGCGAGCAAATTGGCGCCATCGTCGGATTTGAGGAACGCCTGCAACGCCTCGACGCGCGCGACCAGGCGGACAAGCTCGTCTTCGGTTCCAAGTGAGAACACCGCATCGATCAGATCGTGCCGTATGCCTTTTTCGCGAAGCGCCACTTTGAGCCGGTCGGCGAGAAACGCCAATATTTCCTCGCCGCCCTGCACGTAATCTCGCCCATACGTGGCCTTCGACGTACCGTCTTTGAAGTGCAGAACGCTGAAGCCGCCCTTCATGCGTTCCGTCTGGTCGACGGGTTTGCGCGGCTTGAACTCGATGGCGCGCTTGTCCGTGATATCCATGAGATGCGCGACCAGGTCGCGCGTGAAGTCCGGCCAGTGATGCCTGTCGCGTCCGCTGAGCCGCAAACCGTTTTGCAATACGATCCGGATCAAACCCAGCGCCGCCCGCCGCAGGGCAAAGGGATCGCCGGAGCCCGTCGGCATTTCATCGATCGCATAGAAGCTCACGATTTGATCGATCTTGTCCGCCAACGCCACCGCCGCCGAGATCGGTGCAGCCGGAACGGCATCGCCCGGTCCAAGCGGCTTGTAGTGATCGCGAATGGCATCCGCGACGTCGGAGTCTTCGTTGTCGTTGAGCGCGTAGTACCGGCCCATCACGCCTTGAAGCTCGGGGAATTCTCCGACCACGCCGCTCGTGAGGTCCGCTTTGCACAAGCGTGCCGCCCGCTTCGCCTTCGACACGTCCGCGCCGATCTTCGCTGCGAGCAGGCCGGCCAGCGCCTCGATCCGCTCCACCCGCTCCAACTGCGTTCCAAGCTTCGCGTGGAACACGATGTCGCCCAGCGCCGCGACGCGGTCGGTGAGTTTCACCTTCCGATCCTGGTCCCAGAAGAACTTCGCATCCGACAGCCGCGCCCGCAGAACGCGCTCGTTGCCGGCGACGATCTGCTTGCCGCCGTCCTCGGCCACCATGTTCGAGACCAGCGCAAAGCGGTTCGCCATCTTGCCCGTCTTGGGATCGCGCAAGGAGAAGTACTTCTGATGCACCCGCATCGCGGTCTGCAAAATCTCCGGCGGCACGTCCATGAACTGCTCTTCGATGGCACCGATCAGCACCGTCGGCCATTCCGCCAGTCCGGCGACTTCGTCGAGCAGGCCCTCATCTGGGATCAGCTCCAGCCCGTGCACGAATGCGGCGCCCTTGACGCCTTCGAAGATGATCGCCTTGCGCTCCTCGGCGTCGAGCACGA
>CAYXMO010000196.1:0-6233 GCA_964465935.1 uncultured Rhizobium sp. | reverse complement strand
TCGTTGAGGATGCGCACGCCCCAGCCGGTGCCCCAGGTCGGGGCCAGCGCCTTCTGCTCGCCGTCCTGCCAGGCGACGCCGGCAATATCGAGATGCGCCCAAGGGCGCTTGTCCTCGACGAAGCGCGCCAGGAACTGTGCCGCGGTGATCGAGCCGGCATTGGGGCCGCCGATGTTCTTCATGTCGGCGATCTTGGAGCGCAAGAGCTTGTCGTAATTGGCGCCCATCGGCATGCGCCACACCGGCTCGCCCACGGCTTTGCCGGCGTCGGCGATGCGGTTCGCGAGCTTGTCGTCGTTGGAGAACAGGCCGGCGGTGTCGGGGCCGAGCGCCATGATGATCGCGCCGGTCAGCGTCGCCAGGTCGATGACGAAGCGCGGCTTGAAGCTGCGCTGGGTGTAGGTCAGCGCGTCGGCGAGCACCAGACGGCCTTCGGCATCGGTGTTCAGGACCTCGATGGTCTGGCCCGACATGGACTTGACCACGTCGTCGGGACGCTGGGCCTTGCCGTCGGGCATGTTCTCGACCAGGCCGATGACGCCGACGGCGTTGACCTTGGCCTTGCGCGTCGCCAGCGCCTGCAGCGTGCCGACGACGGCGGCGGCGCCGCCCATGTCGCCCTTCATGCCCATCATGCCGGGGCCGGTCTTGAGCGAGAGGCCGCCACTGTCGAAGCACACGCCCTTGCCGACGAAAGCGACGGGTTCGGCCTTCTTCTTGCGCGCGCCGCTCCACTGCATGATGACGAGCTGGCTTTCCTTGTCGCTGCCCTGGCCGACGCCCAAGAGCGAGCCCATGCCGAGCTTGGTCATCTCCTTGACGCCCAACACCTCGACCTTGACGCCGAGCTTGCCCAGGTTCGTTTTCACGCGCTTGGCGAACTCGGCGGGGTAGAGGACGTTCGGCGGCTCGTTGACGAGGTCGCGGGCGAAGAACATGCCGGCGGCGACGGCTTCGAGCTGGCCCCAAGCCTTCTTGGCGTCGGACACCGCGCCGGTCGAGATCGTCACGCTTTTGAGGCGCTGCTCGTACTCGTCGAGATTCTTGGTGCGGTAGTGGTTGAAGGCGTAGCTCTTGAGCCGCGCGCCCAGCGCCAGATGCGCGGCGAGCGCGCCCGGCTTCAGCTTGGAGCCCTTGGGCGGGTCGATCTCGTAGGTCACCTGGGTTTCGCCGGCGGCGTTGAGGCGGCCGTCGATCGCGGCGGCGAGGTTCTCGGCCGCGGCAGCGTCGAAGGCGTCGGCTTTGCCGAGGCCCGCCAGGACGATGCGCGAGACCCCGAGCGCGGCGGGCGCCAGGATTTCCAGGACCTGGCCCGGCTTGCCGGTGAACTTGCTGACTTTCAGGGCGCGCGCGATGGCGCCGCCGGAGGCCTTGTCGGCCTTCTGGGCGGCGGCGGTGAGCACGGTGCCGTCGAGGGCGCCGACGACCCAGGCACCCGCGGCCACGGCGTGCGGCGCGGCAAAGGACACTTGCATTCTTAATCTCCCGATGGGTTCTGGCGCTGACCTCCCATTAAGAGGTATTCAGGCCATATGCGAGGCAGGCGGCGCGACGGGGCTTTCCGGCCCGCCGCTTCATGATGCTAGTTTAGGTCGAATCACATAAGGGGCGAAAGGGCTTGCGGCCTTTTCGCCGGACGGCTGGAAAGCGTGAAACGACTGTCGATCTATGTGCTGGGCCAGCTGATCGGACCGACGGCGCTGTTCGCCTTTCTGCTCACCGGCGTGATCTGGCTGAGCCAGGCGCTGCGCCTGCTCGACCTCGTCATCAACCGCGGCCAGTCGGCGCCGACCTTCGTCTACCTGACGCTGCTGGTACTGCCGGGGCTGCTGGTCATCATCCTGCCCATCGCCTATTTCGCCGGCACGTTGTTCTCCTTGAACAAGCTCAACAGCGACAGCGAGCTGGTGGTGATGTCGGCGGCGGGCTTCAGCCGCTTCCAGATCGCGGTGCCGGTGTTCCTCTCCGCCTTCCTGGTGATGGCGCTGACCTATCTCAACGGGCTCTACCTGATGCCGGCGGGGCAGCGCGCCCTGAAGGACAAGGTCGTCGACATCCGCGCCGATATCGGCACCGCGCTGCTCAACGAGGGCGAGTTCAACACCCCGGCGCAGGGCCTGACCGTGTTCATCCGCCAGATCGATTCCGACGGCACGATCCGCGGCGTGATGGTGCACGACAACCGCAACAAGGTGCATCCCATCACCTATCTGGCCGGCAGCGGCCAGCTGGCGCAGACCACGGGCGGGGCGCGCCTCATCATGTTCGACGGCACCGTCGAGCAAGGCGGCGGCGGCGGCGCGGCGCTGTCGGTGCTGAAGTTCCAGCGCTATGTCTTCGACCTCGACCAGTTCGCGGGGCCCACGCGCGCCACCGACCGCGCCACCTCCGAGCGCTATCTCGACGAGCTGTTCTGGCCGAGCGACAAGCTGAGCGAGAAAGTGCGCAACGCCTATATCGCCGAAGGTCACAACCGGCTGTCGCAGCCGCTTTATTGCCTCGCCTTCGCGTTCATCGCGCTGGCCGCGATCTTGCGCGGACGCCGGGCGCGCGGCGCCAACGCGATGCGCATCTCCATCGCCATCGCGGTCGCGGTCGGCATCCGCATCGCCGGCTATGGCGTGCAGGGCCTGGCGGTGAACGATCCGGTGTTCTGCGTGCTGTTCTATCTGATCCCGCTGCTCGGCGCGGGGCTGGGCCTGGCGAATCTCGCCGGCGTCGATCCCAGCCGCTGGTTCCGCCGGGGCGCAACGATAGCGGAAGCGACGCCATGAGCTGGTCGTGGACGCTCTACCGCTATCTCGCCATCCAGTTCCTGGCCGGCATCGCCATCGTCTATGGCGTGTTCCTGCTGCTGGCGTTCTCCATCGACGTCGTCGATCTGACCAACCGCACCGCCGGACGCGGCGTGACGACACTGGTGGTGGTCGGGATGGCGATCCTGCAGCTGCCCAATCTGGGCCAGAAGATGCTGCCCTTCGCGGTGCTTTTGGGCGGGGTGTTCGCCTTCGCGCGGCTGTCGCGCAACCAGGAACTGGTCGCGGTGCGCGCCGCCGGGATGTCGGCCTGGGACTTCCTGGCGCCGCCGCTGGTGGTCGCCGCGGGGCTCGGCTTCGTCATCGTGCTGCTGGTGACGCCGCTGTCGGCGCGGATGCTGGGTCAGTTCTCGGCCCTGGAGGCCAAATACATCAAGGGCGAGGCGTCGCAGCTGGCGGTGTCGCGCAACGGGCCGTGGCTGCGCCAGGGCGACGAGAACCAGCAGCAGGTGATCCACGCGCTGCGCGTGACGAACCAGGGCGTGCATCTGGAGAACGTCATCGTCTTCAACTACGGGCCCAACGATCATTTCCTCGGACGCGTCGACGCCAAGACCGCCGATTTGGAGCCGGGCCTGTGGATGCTGCGCGACGCCTGGGTCAGCGGCGCCGACGGCGCCCCGGTGCATCACGACGAATACCGCCTCGCCACCACGCTGACGCCGGCGCAGATCCAGGAGAGCTTCGCGCCGCCGGACACTCTTTCCTTTTGGGAACTGCCCAGCTTCATCCGCGCGGCGCAGAATGCCGGGTTCTCGGCGGTGCGTTACGAGCTCTATCTCTATTCGCTGCTCGCCATGCCGGCGCTGTTCGCTGCGATGGTGTTCATGGCGGCGAGCTTTTCGGTGCGGCTGGGGCGCAGCGGCGGCATGCTGCGCGTGATCCTGATCAGCGCACTCTCCGGCTTCGGCATCTATTTCTTCAGCGAGTTCGCCCGCGCGCTCGGCCAGACCGGCATCCTGCCCGTCGCGCTCGCGGCGACTGCACCGGCCTCGGCCGCGATCCTGATCGGCATGACCCTGGTCTTCAACCAGGAGGACGGATGAGAGTTCTTGCCGTCCTCGCCTTCTTGCCGCTGCTCGCCTGGAGCGCGGATGCACGCGCCGCAGCGATGCCGATCAAGGGCGACATCCTGCTGCAAGCCGACGAGATGGACTACGACGTCGACGCGCATGTCGTCACGGCGCGCGGCCATGTCGAGATCGACAGCGACGGACGCATCCTGCTCGCCGATTCGGTGTCTTACGACCAGGTCCACGACACCACGACCGCCAGCGGCCATGTCAGCATCACCGATGAGAAAGGCAATGTCGCCTTCGCCGATCACGTCGTGCTCTCCGACAAGATGCGAGACGGCGCGCTGCGCAGCTTCGCGGCGCTGATCGGCAAGAACGGGCGCATGGTCGCGGCGACCGCGACGCGGACCGGCGGGCGCTTCATCGAGGCATTCGACGCCGCCTATACGCCGTGCAAAATCTGCAACAAGCCGGGCCAGCGCACGCCGGTGTGGCGGGTGCGCGCGGCGCATGTGCGCTACGACCAGCAGCGCCACCGCATCATGTTCAGCGGCGCGACGCTGGAATTCTTCGACGTGCCGCTGCTCTACACTCCCTATCTCAGCGAGCCCGATCCCAGCGTGCGCTATGCCAGCGGCATCCTGACGCCCGATATCGGCAATTCGACCTCGATCGGCTATTTCCTGCGCCTGCCGATCTACATCGCGCTGTCGCCGTCGAACGACGCGACGATCACGCCGATCGTCTCGACCCGCGGCGGCGAAGTGCTGGCGGGCGAGTACCGCGAGCGCTGGCAGCATGGCGGCATGTGGCTGCAGGGCAGCGTGGCGCACAATCCCGATGGCGGCCTCAGCGGCACGGACGACCAGTTCTACGCCAGCCTGTTCGGCTCGGGCCGCATCGGCATCACCGACACCTGGCGCGCCGGCTTCGACACCCAGCTCACCAGCAACGACACGTATCTGAAGCGCTACGACTTCTCGCAGATCGACCGGCTGGTGAACGATCTCTTCATCGAAGGCAGCGGCGGGCGCACCCGCTTCGCGGTCACCGGCTATTTCTTCCAGGGCCTGCGCGCCAGCGACGACGGCAGCGTCATCCCCTTCGTGCTGCCGCTGGTCGAGTTCAACTTCATCCCGACCAGCAAATGGCTGGGCGGCCAGTTCCGCTTCGATGTTTCGTCGATCGCGCTGACCCGCGACGTCGGCGAGGACGACCAGCGCTTCACCGCCGAAGCCCGGATGCGGTGGCCGACGGTGCTGCCGGGCGGGCAGCTGCTCACCGTGCAGCTCGACGCGCGCGGCGACGTCTATCACGTGACCAACGCGCTCTTGCCCGGCAGCTCCGGCAAGTTCATCTACCGCGGCGTGCCCTATGCCGCGCTCGACTGGCGCTGGCCGTTCATTTCGTCGAGCGGACAAGGCCGCGCCCTGATCGTCGAGCCGATCGCGCAGCTCGTGCTGCAGCCCTATGGCGGCAATCCCGCCGGCGTCCCCAACGAGGACACCGCTGCCGTCGAACTCGACGACAACAACGTGCTCAGCTTCGACCAGCTGCCCGGCCACGACCTGGTCGAGAGCGGACCGCGCGCCAATGTCGGCATCCATGCCCGCGCCGTGTTTCCGTCCGGCTCGATCGACGCCGTGCTCGGCCAGACCTATCGGCTCAAACCCGATCCGATCTTCGGACCGGATTCGGGCCAGCGCGGCACCGCCTCCGACCTCGTCGGCCGCGTCAGCATGAAGTTCCTGCCCTATATCGACCTGACCGACCGCATCGACATCGACCGCGACAACGGCACGGTGCGCCGGCATGAGGTCTACCTGACCGGGATCTTCGGGCGCTCGACGGTGCAGCTCAGCTATGTCCAGCTGCCGCAGGAACTGGTGTCGCTCGGCCTGCCGGAGCGCCAGGAAATCAACGCCCAGGCCGACATCAATTTTTACCAGAACTGGCAGGCCTTCGGCGCCATCCGCCGCGACCTGCTGGCCGGCCAGATGCTCGATACCGAGCTGGGGCTCGGCTATGAGGACGAGTGCTTGGGCATCTCGCTGGCCTATCGCCGCAAATTCACCGCCGACCGCGACCTGCCGCCTTCGACCTCGGTGATCCTGCGATTCAGCCTGAAAACCGGAGACGAGGCGATCGAGCCGTTTAGCTTGTTCCCACAAGACGTCTTCTCCCGTCCTTGAACGGGTCACAAATATCCGTATTCTCGCCGCCGGTTCGGGGGCGAGCGCGTAAACCATTGAGATTGCTGCCGAAGGTCCGAGCTTTGTCCAAGAGACACCTGCAAATCGCGTTTTTTGGCGCCCTGTTGGCGGTCCTGGCGGCCCCGTCGCTGGCGCAGAACCTGTCCGGCCCGCCCCAGCCGCCGGCACCGGCCGCGGCGACGCCCGCT